>JALYSX010000187.1 GCA_030854585.1 Vulcanimicrobiota bacterium | reverse complement strand
GCGCGACGTCGTCATCGGTCTTGGCGTGTTGCACGGCTTCGGTAAGCTCGGCTTCGGTGATGCCGAGCCGCTGTAGCAAGAACCCCGAGATGCCTTGGATCGGGCCGTTGATGAAGTACCCGCCCGGGTCGCCACTGGGGAGCAGCGCCCGGATCTTGTCGATCGTGCGTGGTATCAACATCAGGCCATCGAGTTCGGCATAGCAACTGCGCGGCGCTCGCGATCGTAGATCCAACGGTTCCATTTAATGCGCTCCGGGGGGCTTGAGCAGCAGACGATCGAGCGTCGCGGCTTCGACCGCGCGTTCGCTGAACGGCAGTGCTTCCAAACGTCCGGCGATCCATGCCGGAGCGAGGTCGGTATAGTGGCCGGAGCCCGTTTCGCCCGACTCGCCGCTCGGGATCACGATGCCGCCGGCGTCCCAGTTGCCGACATCCCAGACGGCGCGGAAACTCTGCGAGAACCCGTCCTCTTGCAGATGGATGGTGTATTCATCGCCGTCACCCGGGAGCGTCGGACCGTCGAGGAATCCGAACGGTAGCGACGCGATCGGATGTTCGACGTGTACCAGACCAGCGGCGCCCCACGGTTGCCATGGCGTGCTTCCTGTGTAGAGAGCGCCTCGAACGTCGGCGTCGAGTGTCGGCGAAAGCGTCCCCGCGCGTAGTTGCCGAAGCATGGCGTAGAACGACGGCTGCCCTTGCTCCAAGCTCGAGCGTAAGGCGTGCACGGCGCTCGCGGTCTCGGAGCCCGGCGCAAAGGCGCCGTCCCAACGTCGGAGGTCGGTTGCCAGCGTGAGCATGTCGGGCTCGTGCATGCCGCGGGCGTAGGCACCCAGGCTCCTGGCGAACTCAAGGTCGGCCGGCGAGACCGTGTCGAGTTGCATCTTCGCGAAGTAGGCGACGTCGTAGCCGGTTCGCGCGTGCAAGAGCTGCGCGATGCGATAGGCGCGATAGGGCGGGTCGAAGCCGGCGGCCAAGCGATACGGATACCCGTTTGCATACATCCGGTTGTTGGCGCTGACCACCATCGCATCGCGTGAGGGCGCGATCGACGGCAGGCGCGCGAACGGCACCGCCCGGAGACCTTCGCGCAGATCCGGCGCGCGGCGCACGTAGCGGCCCCATGCGGTGTCGTCGGGAACCGCCCCCGCGAGCTGATATGCGACCTCGCCGTGCGTATCGCCGATCACGAAGTTCTCGGCCGTACCTTCGTAGGGCGCGAGCACGCGGAGCGCACCACGCACGTCGGGTGCGCGATCGAGCGCGAGGAACGTCCCGAGCGCGTCGGGAACGGCGCGCAGCCGGTCGTACGGACGCCAGCGGACCAGCACGATCTTCTGGGCCGCATCCTCGTCCGGAACGCCGAACTCGCGGTCGGTGCGATAGTACGCCTTCTCGACGTCACCCGAGAAGCGCACGTGGAAGGTCTCGCGCGCCCAGTCGCGTCGCTCGAGTCGCCCCGGTTGGTAGAGCGTCATCGCAACGGTATCCGCGTTGGTCGCTCCCCACGCGATGCGTTCGTTGTGCCCGAGAAGAACGCCGGGCACGCCGGGAATCGATGCGCCGGCCACGTGGATGCCGGGTGCACGCACGTCGACCAAGTACCAGAGTCCGGGAATGGTGAGATCGAGGTGCGGGTCGTTGGCGAGGAGCGCGCGCCCGGTACGGGTCCGGCTCGCGCCTGTCGCCCACGCGTTGCTTCCCGCGCGTGGAAGCGTATGCGAATGCGGAAGGACGCCGAGCGCCGCATCTCGTTGTGCGGGCTCGGCGTGCGGCGTGAAGTGTCCATTCAGGCTCACGTCGTAACGCGGATCGCTGAGCGGCAGGTATTCGTCGAACGCGCCCGCGCCGAGGCGTTGCCAGATCGCGTCGCGCGAGAGCACGTCGCGCCACGAGTCGGCGAGCGCGATCGAGACGGCTAGCGAGACCGCGAGCGAGTCTTGCGGTCGCCAGGGTTCCGGGCCGTAGAGCAACAGCCGGAACTCGATCGGTAGCGGTTGTCGTTGCATCGCGGCGTTAACGCCGGCGGTGAACGAGGTGAGTTCGGCGCGCTCGCGCGGTCCGAGTTCCTCCCATTGTCGCTCGGCGATGTCGCGCACGTCGTAGTAGCGTTGCGCTTTGTCCAGACCCAGCGCATGTGGCCCGAGGACCTCGGCGAGCGTACCGAGCGCGTAGCGGCGCGTCATCTCCATCTGGAAGAGCCGGTCGGACGCTTCAACGAAACCCTGCGCGAAGAAGGCGTCGTTCTCGGTCGATGCGGTGATATGCGCGATATCGCGGACGTCGCGTCGGATCAGGACGCTTGCGTTCAGCGAACGTTCTTCGATCGTACCGTTGTTATCGGGAGCGGCGCGGTATCCGACGACGACGTTCCCGAGATAGAACACCGCGATCGCGGCTCCGGCCCAAGCAAAAATACGGGCGTGCCGGGCGAGGCGCACCAGGACGGCTTCGACGGCACCAACGGGGCGGAACAGGTCCCGCGCCTGATCCTCGCGTTGCCGCGGGCTCATCGAGTTCGGGTTCAACACATCCTGGAGCGCGGCCCCCGGGCGCTCTGTGACGATTCCTGGAATGAAAGCCGAACCTCCTCTCGAAGCGAGGACGTCAGGGGGATCAAGGGGGATCACATGAAGATCGTTGCTCTTTTCGCATTGCTTTTCGGCGCAAGCGTTCCTGCGGCCGCACAGACGCGGACCGTGGCCGTCGTGCACCATGCCGTCTCGTCCGTTCCGGCGGCGCAGGCCGCATTCGATCGCGGCCTCGTCGACTACTACGCCTACAACCCGGAGGCGGCGGAACACGAGTTCTACATGGCCGCGGATCTCGACCCGAAGATGGCGATGGCCTATTGGGGCATCGCGCTCAGCAACGCGCCCAACCTCAATGTGCCCGCGACCGACGATCGCGACGAGAAAGCTCGCGAAGCCATCCAGCAGGCGAAATCACTCGAAGCCAACGCGACGCCGGAAGACCGCGTGCTGATCGATGCTGCCGCAGCGCGCTTCGACCCCGGAGCAAACGCGAAGCCCGGCGTGCTGCTGGCAACGTACTCGAAGGCGCTCGGTGCGCTCGCTGCCGCGAACACGAACGATCCGGATATGACCGCGCTCTACGCGGAATCGGCGCTCTATACCGCGATCGGATCCGACGTTCGCGGTCCCGACGCGATGACGCCGGCGCAAGTCACGGCCTTCCGGGCACGGATATCGGCGGTACTTCCGATCTTCCAAGCCGGTCTCGCGAAGTTCGCGAAACACATCGGTCTCGAACACTTCTACATCCATGCCACACAGATGGCGGGTAAATCTCCGCTCGCGGTGGATGCTGCGAAGCAGCTCGCGATGTTCTCGTTCCCGAACGAGGACTCGCATCTGACGCACATGCCCGGGCATACGTTCTTCGACGTCGGCATGTACGACGCGGGGCTCGATGTCGGGACGCGCTCGGTCGGCATGGATCTTGCGGACGTCGCCTGCTGTCATCCCGGATATTACAGTTCGACCCGCTACTACAAGGACCACAACGTCGCCTTCGAGCTCTACGCGATGACCGAGATGGGCCGAACCGCCGATGCGGTGGTGGTCGCGCGTCGCGACGGCAATGTCGACTTCCTCGCTCGGCAGTTGATCGCGGATGGACGTTGGCAGGACGAACTCGCGATTCCATATACGAAGGGAGCCGATCCGACGCTGACGTTCGCGCGCGGCATCGCATACGCGAAGCTCGGGAACCGGGCGCTCGCGACAGAAGCGCTCGCCGAACTTCCCGCATCATTGACGGCGCCGTCGCGGGCGGCGAACCTGCACGCGATGCGCTCTACGCTCGGTGCGGAGATCGCCGCGCTCGACGGCGACGACGCGAAGGCGCTACAGATGCTGACGGACGCATCGACGGCCGCATCGCTCGGGCAATCGATCGCGCATCCTGAGTCGCCATCGCTATACTACTACTCGCCGCACATGCTGCTCGCCCAACTCGCAATGCGTCTGGGGAAGCCCGACGTGGCGCGCACCGCGTTGCAGGCAGAGCTCGCCTCGAGCCCGCTCTCGCCGGTGGCGACGAAGATGCTCGCGAAGCTGGGCTCCGCGCGGTAATGTCGCAGACAGTGAATCGCCGCACGTTCGTCGGCCTGTTGGCGGGCGCCGTTGCGATCGGCGCGGTTCCGCGTCTGCCGTGGGATACGCTCGCGCGCCGGCTCACCGGCCGACTCGTGCTCCCCGGCCAGGGCGGCTACGAGGCGTTCGCCCGGCCGAACAACCTTCGTTACGCAACGACGCTCCCGCGAGCGATCGCGCTATGCGAGAACGCGCACGACGTCAGCGTCTCTATCCTCTGGGCGCGCGAGCACGGTGTCCCGCTGGTGGCGCGTTCCGGCGGGCATTCGTATGCGGGCTACTCCACGACGCACGGATTGATGATCGACCTGCGCCGGATGAACGGCGTCTCGCTCGATGAGAAGACCGGCATCGTGACGATCGGTGGCGGCGCGCGAAATGCGGACGTGACCAAAGCGCTCGCGGGGCGGCGGGTCGCGATCACGCATGGGCGTTGCCCGGGCGTCGGCGTCGCGGGCCTTGCGCTCGGCGGCGGCATCGGGTTCAACATGCGCGCGAGCGGCCTCACCTGCGACGGCATGACGGCGACCGAGATCGTAACGGCCGACGGCGCGCCCCACGAGCTTGCCGGAGACGACGACCTCTTCTGGGCCTGTCGCGGCGCGGGCGGCGGTAATTTCGGCATCCACACCTCGTTCTCGATGCAGGCGTACGACGTCGGGCCAAGGACGGTCTGCAGCCTGACCTGGACCGCGCAGCCGGAACGCGTCTTCGCGGCGCTCGTCAAGGCGCTGGAGCACGCACCGTCGACCATCGGCACCAAGGTCTCTGCCATCGCGCCGACTGCGACGGCGGGCATTCAGGTGCAACTGCTCGCCCAACTCGACGGCACGCAGGCCCAGTTGCGCGAGATGCTCGCAAGCGTCTACGCGATCGCCGAACCGACAGGCGTCATCGAAACACAGGAGTACTGGAAGTCCCAAGAGCTGCTCACCGAGCCGGGAACTCCCGCGTATTATACGGAGCGTTCGCGGTTCTTCAACCAGGCGATCGACGATCGCGCGATCGGCACGGTCTTCGAATGGCTGCAGACGTATCCGAAGACTGCGCACGAAGCCGCGTTCAAGGTTTTCCAGACTGGGGAGCGCGTCAACGCGAGGGGTCCGCGTGACATGGCCTTCGTCCACCGCGAGAGCCGCTGGCTCTCGACGATCGAGCTCTATTGGGAGAAGGAGACGTCGGCCGACATTCTACGTCAGAATCTGGATTGGCTCGGCGGGTTCTACGAAGCGATCGTACCGATCGCGAAAGGCGGCGCGTACCAGAACTTCATCGACCCGGCGCTCGCCGACTGGAAGATCGCGTATCACGGCGCGAACCTCGAGCGGCTCGAAGCGATCAAGAAGCGCGTCGACCCGACCGGCGTGTTCGCGTTCGCGGAGTCCGTCCCGATTTAGGTCGGCGAACCGGCTAGGGAGCGATGTAGAGTTTTCCCGACGCTCCCCGGTCCGGCGCGTGTAGATCCCGTTGCGGGAGGATGACGCCGTGCATCGCTTGCCGGATGGCTTCGATCTCGCGAGAACCAATGCCGGCGTCTTCGATCACGGTCATGATCTGATTACCGTTGCGCCATGCGAACTGTCGATGCCGCAGGAGTCGGGGTCGCCCGTCCGGGCCGGGGTCCAGGGCCTCGAACATATATTTCCCGGTGAGCGTCGCCTGCGGATCATAGCGATCCGCGCGCAAGCTGAACGCCCGGCCGCCGGACCGGCGATAGGAAAAGGTCACGCTTGGGGATCCCACGCTCCACGACCGCGTCGCTTTCGAGTAGACCCCCGTCGGCGCCGTATCGATCTGTATCGAGACGACGTCCTGTGGCAATCCGGCCGGCGGAACGATGGTGAAGCGGACGCGCGACCGGGCGCTTGCGAGGGTAGCGCTCCGGACGTGCAGGGACGAGATGAGCGCCTGCGGCGCAGGGGGCGGCGCGGTTCCGCCGAGCGCTTGAAGCGCGGCGCGATAGCGCGCCTCGACGCTCTGGATCAGCGCAGCGGAGGTTGACGGGAAAGCGACGATGGCGATCGCGATCAGCGCCGCCGCTGCTAACGCCAAGCGGACGTACGACGGGAGGCGAGGTGCGGCGGGCCGCGGTTGCGAGATCTTCCGATGGATCGCAGCCAGAGGAACTGGCGGGACGACGAGTCCACGAACCATGGTGTCGAGCGCGTCGCCGATGCGTGCGTCAGTAAACATGCGGAAGTACCTCCTCGGGTGAATGCGCTGCGAACGACGTACCGGTCAGGACTTTGCGTAGCCCCCTTCGTGCGAGCATCAGATGAAAGCGAACGGTCGATGCGACGAGGCCAGTCGCGGCGGCGATCTCTGCGCTATTGAGGCCGGCATAGTAGTGGAGGACGATCGCGGCGCGTTGAACGGATGGAAGGGTCGCGAGCGCGCTTTGGATATCTAGCGCTTCGCTGGTATCGGCGTAGGCGCCGCGCTCGGCGAGCGCGTCCAAGGCTTGCGTGCGCGGCCGCCGTCGCGCCGTCATGAGGGCTCCGTTGACGATGATCCGATAGCTCCAGGCGGCGAAGCGATCGACGTGCTTGAGATCCGGTAGCGAGTTCGCGATGGTCGCGCACGCCTCTTGGGCGGCGTCTTCGGCGAGCCCGCTATCGAAGAGGATGCTCTGCGCGATACGATACGCCTCGGGCCAGACGGCGGCGATGAGGCGATCCAAGTCCTCGCCACCTGTTCTGGCATTTTCGATGAGCTCGCTGTCGAGGGCGAGTGGCACTGACGACTCCTTGCGGATGGGCATTTACCTATAAGATGCGCGCACCCGCCAAAGTGTTGGCGAAACCAGAGCGTCACGCGGTGCCCG
>JALYSX010000183.1 GCA_030854585.1 Vulcanimicrobiota bacterium | reverse complement strand
CGTCTGATGCTACCGTCGAATCGTACCTATGCGTTCTGGCTCGCAATCCTTCGCGTCGGCGTCGGGATCGTCTGGCTGCTGCACGGCACGAGCAAGTTCTTACATGCCGATCAGTTCATGCCGCCGGACGGTCTGATGAGCAAGATGGTGGCCGGCGGGCTGACGACGACGACCGGGTCCTACCATGACATTCTCGCCAACGTCGTCAATCCGAACATCGGGCTTTTCGCCGAGGCCGTTCGCGTCGGCGAAGTACTGGTGGGACTGTTGCTCGTGCTCGGCTTCCTGACGCGCTTGGGCGGCCTCGGCGGCATGTTTCTGACCTTGAACTACATGCTCGTAGCCGGCGACTTTGGGGGACAGGCGGCTTGGTCCGGGTTGGAAGGCGCGACCTTCATGCTCTCCGCGATCAACTTCGTGTTGCCGACAGGACGTACGTTCGGTTTGGACTGGTTCTTCTCGCGGCCGCGGCGCGTCGCGATCCCAGTGCAGGTCGCTCCGGCGAGCACCCCGACCGTCACCGCCCCGAGCGGCGCCGTCCGGGCGGAATTCGTGGAAGAACGGCCGCTGGACGGTCCGAGCGCACCACCCAACTGACCAAAGTCGCATACGTCGTACCGAGGGACGAACGCCCGATATGTGGTATAGTCGGACGTCGCCGGGGAGAGATGGCCGAGCGGCTGAAGGCGGCGGTTTGCTAAACCGTTATACGATGTAAAGTCGTATCGAGGGTTCGAATCCCTCTCTCTCCGAAGTCCCATCCGAAGGAGAATCAACTTCTGCGTGGTATTCGGGTGAGTCGCGCGAGAGCGCGATATTTGCGGTCGTAGCTCAATTGGATAGAGCAACAGGCTACGAACTTGTAGGTTGGGGGTTCGAGTCCCTCCGACCGCAGATGTACGAAGAGCGTCGTGAAAGCGACGCTCTTTCTCTAGTGCGCTAGTGCTGGATCGGCGTCATCACCATGCCGACGTGCGGATAGTCGAAGACGAAGTCGAAGTTCTTCATGAACGAAAAGCCGACGAGGACGTCGCGTCCGGTAAATGCCGGGGAAACGCACGACGACGGGGTCTGGAAGCGGATCGGTCCGACCGAGAGTTCGTCGATATGGCCGCACTCCTCGACCTCGTAGCCGCCTACGCCGGCTGCGAGCAACTCGCCGCGGATCATCCGGACGCCATATTTGAAGATGATATCCTTTCCGAACGCGACGTAGAGCGGATTGCCGCTGTCGAGCGTCGCGAGGACGTCGATCTTGCCATCGAGCTTCATCGGAATCGCGGGCTGCCCGCCGGACAGATCTATGATGGTATGGATGCCTTGCACGGAGGTGACGTCCGTCGACGGATCCTCGATCGTGAGGGTACTGTTGCTGTAGCTCAGCCGGCTGATGACGCCAGCCAGCATCGTGTATCCGATAATGCCGTCGGCGTCAAGCCTCGAATCATCGAAGTCGGCGATCGCGCCGGAGAGCGTATTGCCACCGACGACGAACGACTTAACGGTGCCGTACTGGATGTCGACGCCGCCGCCGATACCGAAAGCACGCCCGCCTTCGAGCGACTTGATACCGGCCCGGTCGGCGAACGACTTCGTGAAGGACATGCCGACCCCGTTGCCCGTGTCGAGGATGAAGCGCCCTTTCGCGCCGTTCACGGTCGCATCGAAGTAGACGCGATCGTCGGTGATCGTGACGTGAAACGGCTGGGGATTCGCAAACGTCCACGACGCGATCGGCGAGGGCGGATGCAGGTCCGGAATCGCGACCGGAACGTTCCCTTGGAACGAGGTATATTCGGTCGTGTACTTCGAGTGTTGACCCTTGAACTTCGAGATGATCTTTTTGCCCGGCAGGACGTCGGAGTACGCCAGAATATCGATCGGCGTTTCGTAGGTGCCGTCGGGGTCGATGACCGCGCGCTTGTAGGCACCGGTGCTCGGGTCTATATAGAGATCGATCGCGTCTCCGTGCTCGGGCGTGACGCGTACGATGGTGCAGGCGATGCCGTCGATCGTGGCGCTTCCGTGCAGCGTGCCGGGCAGGGCGGTCGTGCCCTCGTTGAAGAGTATCGCCTGAGACGCCTGAAGGTTCAGCGCGTCTCCTGCGATCGGATGCGTGAAGCCGTTCATATCGGATTCCCAGAAGATGTTTCCGGTAAATCCGTTCGCCGTGTCGCGGCCGATCTTCGGGCTATGCTGGGTCTTGCGGAAGATGGCCCCGAGCTGGAGAAGTGTCAACGTGCGATAGACCTCCGGCTTCCCAGCGCTGTCGCTCGTCGATTGGCCCGTCGCCTTGTACGATGTGACGGTTCCATCTCCGAACTGCCAGCCTACGTAGGCGCGATGCTTCGCGAGGAGCGAAGCGGCATCGTCCGCACGAGCCGCGGGAGCGAGCGAGGCGAGCAGGGCTACTGCCAGGAGCGAGGAGAGTATGCGTTTCATGGGTTCCTGGAACGGCAACCGAGCCGAATGGGCGTCTCCGGCCCGGCGGAGAATTGGCAGGAAGGCCGACGGCAGAGACAACGTCGATAGGAAAACGAGCACCCTTTTCATCATGGAAGGGGCGCTTGGCGACCCATCGGCTTGAAACCTCGCAGGGAGTTCTGCTATTATGCGGTGTCGAATGAACGTTCGACGGCGCCGCGGCTCGGTAGCTCAGCGGTAGAGCAGGGGACTCATAAGCCCTTGGTCGGGTGTTCAAATCACCCCCGAGTCAGGTTTTTTTGGAGCCGGCGGCCCGTAGGGTGGCCGGCCCCGTTTCAGAGGTTAACATGTCCAGCATCCCGTGCGATTTCTGCCCGCATCCCGTCGACCGGACGAACATGGAAGAAATCGAGATCTCGCACTACGTTCCGGACTCGTCGGGCGATGATCTGGCGTACGCACGCACGTACTTCTTCGGGCATCCGGACTGCGTGCGGAAGTTCTATCGCGGTCTGGTCGACCACAAGCTCGATCTGTTCAAGCACATTCCGAGCGCGGGGCAGTCGCCGTCGCCGGAGAATCCCCGCTCGTAGATATGGCGTGCGCCCGTAGCGTAGCTGGATAACGCGCGGCCCTCCGAAGGCTGAGACCGGGGGTTCGAATCCCTCCGGGCGCACCATATCACTCCACATACGATGAACGAGAACGACGACGAGCGCTACATGCGGCGCACGCTCGAACTCGCCGCCGACGCCGAGGCGAACGGAGACGTGCCGATCGGCGCGGTCCTCGTGAGCGGCGACCTTACGATCGAGACGTTCAACGAGAAAGAACTCCGTCCCGACGCGACCGCCCACGCGGAGATGCTGGCCCTCCGGGTCGCGGCCGAACGGCTGGGCGTCTGGCGACTCGCCGATGCAACCCTGTACGTCTCGAAAGAGCCTTGTATCATGTGCGCCGGCGCTATCCTGGCCGCGCGCGTCAAGCGGGTCGTCTACGGCGCGGCCGACCCCAAGGGCGGCGCGGACGGCGGCGCCTTCGATCTGCTCCGCTCGCCGCTGACCAATCACCGCGTCGAGGTCTCCGCAGGCGTACTCGAAGCTGAGGCCGCCGACCAGCTACGCACATTCTTTCGCGCCCGACGGGGACAAAAGTAAGAAGGGTTCACCCCCCGTTTCAGGATAAAATCGCCGACGGAGAGGTGGTCGAGTGGTTTATGGCACCCGCCTCGAAAGCGGACGAACGTGATGAGCGTTCCGAGAGTTCGAATCTCTCCCTCTCCGCCATATCGAAAGAGCACCGCCCACCCGGTGCTCTTTTAGTTGGAAACAATCCAGGAACGTGCTTGATCGACGTCTTTCGTCGCGAAGAGCCTCATCGCGCCGGGTATCAGAAAGCTGAAGAGTGAAACCGCGTGGGCGATCCATTCAATGTCGGTGACGAGCGCGACCCGTTCAAAACGAGTGACGTGTCCCACGCCGAACTTGAAGTCTTCGAAGATCGCATCGGCGTCAATGCCCGCGACATCGGCACCTAACTCGTAATAGAGGCGAAGAAGGTCGTGCCCGGTGAGAGCCCTCTCAACCGCTGGAATGAGGGTGGAAATGTAGTCGGCCTTCGCCACCTGTCCGTGCCCGACGAAGGCGACGACATTTTCCGGAAAGCCATGCAATTGCTCGATCAATTGCGTTCTGCCGTTAGCGCAGCTTTCTTCGCGTCTTCTTGGGCGGTGTAGCGACGGATCAGGCGATCGCCGATTTCGGTGAGGAGCGCTTCGGCGGTGGTGACCGCCAATCGCGATCCGAGTAGCGCGTCGAAGGCCTTGCCGAGCATGCCGAGCGGTGGCTCGTAGGAACCGGACAGCTCGAGCGCCGCCACGTCCCAGTCCTCGTCGGCGCGCACCGTCAGATCGCCGGTGAAACTCGGATATGGACCGCCGCCGTGCGGTGTCCATCTGACGTTCCAGGGTTGATCGAAGTGCATCGAATCGACCGCTCGCGTCACAATCACGTCGACGTCTTTGGAAAGATCGACCCCGTGCGGCGACGCCGGCGCGACGTGCAGGCGCCATTCGAGGTGACCGCCGTCCGCAGCCGCAAGTTCGGTCTCGAGAAACGACT
>JALYSX010000152.1 GCA_030854585.1 Vulcanimicrobiota bacterium | reverse complement strand
ATATTTACGCGCGAGCTTACCGATATCGGTCGCCTCTTCCTGACACGGTCCGCACCAGCTCGCGAAGAAATTGAGATAGACGGGCTTCCCCTTGAGCGACTCGAGGGCGAGCGTACCGCCGGTCGAGAGCGGAAGCGGCGAGACCAACGGCGCGGGTCCGCCTTGCATGCCGGGCGCCGGGCCATTGTTCGGTCCGGCTCCGCAGCCGGCGAGGACGATGATAGCGAGCAAACTGACGACGCGTTTCATGGGTGCCTTTCTCCCGAGTACGTTCAAGAACCGAAGGATGGATACGGCACCGCGAGGGTATCCGCCCGCATCTGTGCCATCAGTTCGTCACCGCTCGCGAACGCGCGCTGTTCGCGCACGAAGCGGAAGTCCCGCAGCGCGAGTTCGCAGCCGTAGATCGTGCCGCCGAAATCGCGCAACCAGGCTTCGACCGTGCGGCCGTTCTCACCGAAGGTCGGATTGGTCCCGATCGAGACGAGCGATGCATAGTCGCGGCCGTCCAACCGTGCGGTCGCTGCGTAGACGCCGTCGCGAGGCAACAGTTTGTCCGGGGGCGGCACGTTGGCTGTCGGGAATCCAAGCCCGGCACCGCGCCCGGCGCCGCGTTCGACCACGCCGCGGATCTGATACGAGTGGCCGAGCAGCGCGTCTGCCTGCGCCGTCTCGCCGGCGCCGATGAGTGCGCGAATGCGGGTCGATGAGATCCGTTCGCCGCCGTCGCCGAGATTCGCGATCGGCACATAGGCTACGTCGCGCTCCGCGAGATACGCAGCCATCGTCTGCGCGTCGCCGGTGCGCTTGTGCCCGAACCGAAACGTCGCGCCCGTCACCACGCCGCGCACGCCGAGCTTCGCGATCAACACTTCGTGCATGAACGCTTCGGGCGTCAGGCTTGCGAGGCTCGCATCGAACGGCACCATGAAGCACTCTTCGATCCCGGCGTCGGCGAACAACCGCAGTCGCTCGTCCGCCGTCGTGATCGGTGGCGGCTCGGTGCCCGGACGCAAGAACGCCGCCGGATGATGTTCGAACGTCAACACTCCGGTGCGCCAGCCCGGTTTGCGCAGCGAGCGCACCTTCCGGATCAACGCCGCGTGCCCGCGATGCAAACCGTCGAAGAATCCGATCGCGAGCACCAGCGGGCGGTCCAGCTCGCGAAACGCTTCGCGCGCGATCTTCACACGAAGACCTTGCGCGGTGCGAGCAACGCTCCGTGGGCCTCGCCGACGCCGACCAGCACGCGCGTCTCGTCGCGCACGAAGACGTGCTGCGCGCCCGCGCCTTGGGGCAGCGGGACGACCCGCCCCGCGCGGAAATCCGAGGATGCGCGCAGGTCGAGCACGATCGTCGGGAACGGGATGATGTTCTCCGGCGGGATCAACGCGCCGTCCGGGTCCTGGGCGATCTCTTCGAGCGTGCGCGCTTCGTAGAGCACGAACGGACCGGAGGCTTCGCGCACGAGCGCGCCCATGTGGGCGGGCACGCCGACGCCTTCGCCGATCTGTTCGCAGAGGGTGCGCACGTAGGTGCCTTCGCCGCACGCGATCCGCAGACGCGCGGTCGTGGGCGCTTCGGTCCCGAGCACGTCGAGCGCATAGATGGTGACCTGGCGTGCCTTCCGTTCGACCGTCTTGCCTTCGCGCGCGAGTTCGTAGAGGCGCTTGCCTTCATGGTGCACGGCCGAGTACATCGGCGGGATCTGGAGGATGCGGCCGGTGCACCCGGCGACCGCCACCCGCAGGCGCTTCTCCCAATCGGACGGCACGGGCGCCTCGGCCAGGGTCGTGCCGACCGCATCGCCACTATCGGTCGAGCGTCCGAGCACGAGCGTGCATACGTAAGCTTTGCGCTGATCGGTCAGCAGCGGGATCAGGCGGGTCGCTTTGCCGATCGCGATCGGCATCACACCCGCCGCCTGCGGGTCGAGCGTGCCGAGGTGACCGACGGCGATCTTGCGATCGCCCGAGTAGGTGCCGTAGATGCGGCGCAGACGCGCCACGATCTGGGCCGAGGTCGGGCCGGCCGGTTTGAAGACGTTGACGAAGCCGAGCATGCTCACGCCGGGAGATCGAAGCGCAGTTCTTTGCGCAGAGCGCCGATGACGCCCGAGAGACCGCCGAGCCCGACGATGATGATCGCGGCGACGCCGAACGAGAGCACGCCCGCGATTGACCAGACGAGCGCGAGCACGCCGCCGAGGGTCATCATGCCGTAGCCGATCCGGGTGAAGGTCGCTCCCGGGAACTTCGTCGCGAGCAGCCAGGATGCGGCCCCCCCGAAGAGCATCAGGAACGCGCCCGCAACGACCGTCATGATCGACCGATCACAGACCTTCCGCGACGAGCGCGGCATCGACGCCGATGATCGCTTCGGCAAGCGTGCCGGGATAGGTCAGGCCGGATGCGCGGAAGTGCCCGCCGCCGCCGAGGCGCGCGGCTGCGGCCTGCACGTTGACGCGTCCGCTCGAACGCAAGCTCGCGCGCACGTCGCCGTCGAACGCCTTGAAAAGCACCGCAACTTCGACGTTCTCGATCCCGCGTAGGACGTTGACGACGTCTTCGATATCTTCGCCGTCGCCGCCGGTCGCCGCAAGCATCGGTTCGTCGACGTACGAGTAGCAGTAGCGGCCGTCGTGTCCGAACTGCATCGCATCGAGCACCTTGCCGAGTAGGGCGAGCGCGGCCGGTCGTTTGTTCGAGAAGATCTCTTCGGTGATCTGTTCTTTGTCCGCGCCGCGACGGATCAACTCGGCCGATAGTTCGAGCACCTCGGGCGTCGTGTTGCTGTGCATGAAGCCGCCCGTATCCGTCATGATCGTGGTCAGGATGCAGGTGGCGATATCTTTGTCGATCTCGACGTCGAGCCCGCGTAGCAGATGCATCAGGGCCGTCCCGGTCGAGCACTCGGTCGGAATCACGTAGTTGAAGGCGCCGAAGTGGGCGTTGCCGAGATGGTGATCGATGTCGAGGACGTTGGCGCGATCGATCTTGGGAAGATACTCGCCGGCTCGCGCGGTATCGCTCATGTCGCAGAAGACCCAGAGAGCGTCGGCCGGCAGATCGGGCGGCAGTTCGCGCGCGACGTGCTGCGATTCGGGCAAGAAGCGCAGGTTGCGCGGTACCGGATCCTGCTGGAAATAGTTGACGCGCTTGCCGAGGCGACGCAGGGCCACGCCGAGCGCGAGGCCGGCACCGAGCGTATCGCCATCGGGTTTGACATGCGAGACCATCACGAAGTGCTCGCGTCTGCGCAGTTCGGCGACGACCTCTTCGGTCGTCGAGTTCTTCACGCCGCTCTCGATCACGCCTGTTCCTCGGTCTCGGTCTCGGCGATCGGCGGCGCCGTGGCCGTACGGGCCGCATCTTCACGCATGGTCCGGGCTAGTTCGATCGCGCGTTCGGCCGAACGGTCTTCGACGAAGGTCAGCTCCGGCGTATAGCGCAGGTCGATGCGATGACCGAGTTCGCCACGCAAGAAACCGGAGGCGTGTTCGAGCGCATCCATCGTCTGGCGCGCCGCGTGCCGGTCGCCGATCACGGAGACGAACACCTTGGCGTGCTTGAGATCGTCGGTCACTTCGACACGGGTGACGGTCGCGAACCCCAAACGGGGATCGCGCAGTTCCGTCGAGAGCAACGTACCGAGGATCCGCTGCATCTCGTGGTCGATCTTGGCCAGGCGTTGTTGTTTCATCGGCTACGCGACCGGCAGCTCCGCCGCCACCTTCTCGATGACGAACGCTTCGATGATGTCGCCTTCCTTGAGGTCGGCGAAGCGCGCGATCTGGATGCCGCACTCGTAGCCCTCGGCGACTTCCTTGACGTCGTCCTTGACGCGACGGAGCGATTCCATCTCGCCGGTAAAGACAACAATCGAGTCGCGCAACACGCGGACGTTCGCGCCGCGGACGATCTTGCCGTCCTTGACGTAGCAACCGGCGATCGTGCCGACCTTGCTGACCTTGAAGATCGCGCGGACTTCGGCGTGACCGTAGACGGTCTCGCGTTCGATCGGCGCGAGCATGCCCGTCATGGCCTTCTTGAGGTCGTCTTCGATGTTGTAGATGACCTGATAGAAACGCAGATCGACGCCTTCGTTCTCGGCGAGACGTTTGACCGTCTCGTCGGGCCGGACGTTGAAGCCGATCAGCACGGCGTTCGAGGCGCTCGCGAGGTTGACATCGTTCGGCGAGATCGCGCCGACGCCGCCGTAGATCACGCGGATCTCGACTTCTTCGCTGGAGAGCTGCTCCATACGCGGGCGCAGCGCTTCGAGCGATCCCTGACCGTCGGCCTTGACGATGATGTTGAGCGTCTTCTTGCCTTCGGTCGGCATCGCCATGAACGACTCGAGCGAGACCTTGGTCGCGCCTCCGTCTGCGATACGGACATCGCGACGACGCGAGGAACGCTTCTGAGCAGCTTCGCGAGCGACGCGTTCGTCCGAGACGACCAACAGCGTGTCGCCGGCGGAGGGAACGTCGGAGAGACCCATCACTTCGACCGGAATCGAAGGACCGGCTTTCTTGACCTGCTTGCCCTTGTCGTCGATCAGCGCGCGGACCTTGCCGAAGGTTCCGCCCACCACGACGACGTCGCCGACACGCAGGGTGCCGTTCTGGATGAGCACGGTCGCGACCGCGCCGCGGCCCTTGGAGAGCTGCGATTCGATGACGATACCGGACGCGCGCCGGTTCTTGTTCGCCTTGAGATCCTGGATGTCGGCTTCGAGCAGCACGGTCTCGAGCAGTTTGGCGATACCGTCGCCGCTCTTGGCGGAGACCGGCACCATCTCGATGTTGCCGCCCCAATCGACGGCCTGCAGTCCGAGTTCGGCGAGCTGTTGTTTGATGCGGTCCGGATTGGCATCCGGTTTGTCCATCTTGTTCATCGCGACCACGATCGGCATCTTGGCAGCTTGCGCGTGCGAGACGGCTTCGCGCGTCTGCGGCATCACGCCGTCGTCGGCAGCGACCACGAGGATCGCGACGTCGGCGACCTTCGCACCGCGTGCGCGCATCGCGGTGAACGCTTCGTGACCCGGCGTATCGATGAACGTGATCTCGCGATCGTTCTGCTTGACGGTGTAGGCGCCGATCTTCTGGGTGATACCACCGGCTTCGCCGCCGGCCACATTGGCACTACGGATCTTGTCGAGCAGCGACGTCTTACCGTGGTCGACGTGGCCGAGAACGGTCACGACCGGCGCGCGCGGCGTCATCAGTTCGGGTTTGTCTTCTTCTTGCTCGACGGTGACTTCTTCGCCGGCTTCCTTGACGACGGCATTGAAGCCGAACTTCTTGGCGATGCCGATCGCGATGTCGCTCGAGATGTTCTGGTTGATGGTCGCCATCGTGCCCGTCTTGAAAAGCTCGGTGATGACGTCTTTGACCGGAACGATCATCGAGGTCGCGAGTTCTTGCACGGTCAGCAGGTCGGGGATCTCGATCGCTTCGAGCTGACGCTGCGGAGCCGGCTGAGCCGCCTCTTTGCGTTTACGTTGCCGCTCTTTCTCGAGCAGCATCTCGGTCTCGCGATCTTTCTTCGAGAGCGACTTGTCTTCGCCGGCACGGCGACGGTCGCCGGGACGTCCGCTACCCGACGAAGGCGAGGGCGCGTTGGTCGGATCGGTCGGGCCGGCCGTCATGGGACGCTGGCCGGGGGCGAGCGGACGGAACGGGCCGTTGCCGACCGGACGCTGGCCAGTGGCGGGCGTGAGCGGACCATTACCGCGCGGAATCGGGGTGCCGGACTTGGCGGCCTGGCCGGGCATCGCCATGCCGGGTCGCGGCGAGACGCCGGGGCGGCCGGGCATTCCCGTCTTGGGGCCGGGCTCGGC
>JALYSX010000147.1 GCA_030854585.1 Vulcanimicrobiota bacterium | reverse complement strand
CGTCTGCATAGGGTATACGAACGCTGCGCACGATGGTTGCTACTCGCGCACGATCGCGTCGGCAGGCATCGTCGAGCACGATAATAAGCATCACCGCTTTTCGGTCATTCTCTACGGCATCGCCGATGTGGAAGTGCGTGGCGCAAAGGTGGCCGAGCTTGGCGCTCGCCCTCGAGAGAAAGCGTAGGGTTGCAGCTGCGGCGCCGGCTCGGAACAGCGATCTCGAAGCTACAGTCGCGGCACTAGTCGAACTCCCAGAGCATTGCCCGTGTCCATGCGCCACCGCAGCCTCTCAGTTTAACCGGCGCGGCGCAAAAGAGACGCTTCCGGCCGTCCATCACTTCGTCGGGGAAATAGAGCTCTTCGACGATGAACTTGCCGTTGCCGAGCAGCGCCTTGTGCGCAGGTCCGGCCTTGCGCGGGTCATCGTAACCGCCGAGGCTCACGGCGTCGATGCCCACACCTTTGACGCCGCGATCGACCAAAAACTGTGCCGCCTCTCCTTCCAAGTAGACGTACTGGGTCAGGAACTCTTTGGTGTTAGCCCGCCGACGGCCGCCTCCGGTGTTCAGCAGCGCGATATCTCCCGGCTCGATACGATCCGCGACTCGCGCGATGTCGGCGCGCTGGATCGACGAACCGGGCTGTTTCTCGCGCAAATCGAGAATCGCGGCGGGTCCGACGTATGTCTCGAGTGGCACGTCATCGATCGTCTGGCCGTCCTCGAAAAAGTGGAACGGCGCATCGCAATGCGTGCCAGTGTGGGTACTCATCGTGACGATCTCTTTGTTCACGCCTTGCACCGCGAGCATATAGAAGAGGCTGACTTGCACCGGTCGTGGGTTGGTATCCGGATATTGGGGACAGTTCGTGAAGACCGGCTGACTCAAATCGTAAATCTTACTGGGGAACACTGAGCTCGCCTCCGCTCTCGCGCCAGAGGCCCGCAAATGCATCGAAGTTCTTTTGAACGACCGCATCGAGATCGGCGCGCCAGATCGAGTTGGGCAGCGACTCGCTAGAAAAGATCTCCAGGACGTAGGGGCCGCCGTAGCCTGCTGCGCGAATGCTCCTTACAATCGACGCGTTGTCGATCGAACCGTCGCCGAGGCTGATGCGATCGGCGCCCGAACGCGGCCGGCGCCAATCGCTGACCTGCACCAGAAAAATGCGATCGCCGCTTTGCCGGACGACATCGTGCAGGTCGGGTGTCTGGAAGATGTTCCAGGTGTCCACGCACAAGCCGAACGCCGGGTGGTTCACGCGTTGTACCAGCTCGAGGGCTTGATCCAAACCCCACAGCGCCGTATCCGTGTTGAAGAGTACCGGATTGAGCGGCTCGTACGCGAGACGGACGCCGTGTTCGGCAGCGTACTCGGCCAACCGCGCGAACGCGTCCAGCGCAGCGTCATAGACCCGGCTCGTGTCGCCGCCCGGAGCGGCCCCGGTGATTGCGACGAACGGCGTACCCTTGGGAACATGCGGCGCGATCCGATCGATCGCCGAGGTGATATGTCGGATTCGATCCTCGGGCGCCGTCGGCTGCGGCGCAAGGCTGTCCGGGAACAGCGAGTGCACCGTCGACTGCACGGAGCTTACCGTGAGGCCACTCCCTTCGATGCTTTCGAGCTGCGGAGCATAATCGTCTTCGTTGAGCTTGAACTCGCAGACCTCGATCGTGTCGATCCCGTGCGCCGCGTACTGTCGAAGGTCGCGCTCAAAGGACCACGGCCACGTCGTGAACTCGCTAACGCCGAAGCGATAGGGGCGGTCTGCCATCTCAACTCTGCTGCTGCGGTGCGTCGCGCGGGACCGTTCGGATGCCAGCCTCGGTCCAAAAGTCTTCGGTGGATAGCCGGCTTATGATCCGCGCCGCCGTCTCGTCCGTCGCCACGCCGAACATCACCGGAAAGACCAGATCCGAGGTGATGTCGGTCCGCGGGCGGCCGTCGATGTCGATGTTGAAGTAGTACAGCCCGTTGTCGCGATTGAGTAGATGCGCGTTAATCGCATCGCGTAGGTCGGTTGCATGCTGAGCGAACTCCGCGCTCTCGTCATGCTTTTCGAGGACCCGAGCCATGTGCCCAACGGTAGCCAGGGCGGCGTAGCATTCCGAATTGAGCTCCGTCGTCGCCCCCGACAGACGGTAGTTCTCGATCGCATTGCGCCAGCCGACGATGCCCCAGTCCTGCGTTTTCGCCGAGGTCCACCATACCAGACCCTGGTCGTTACGCTGTGAGACAAAAAAGAGTCCGGCCCGAACTGCCGCCGGATATACCTGCTCAAGAAACGCCGTATCACCTGTCGTGTTGTAGTGGTGCCACAGCGCGAGGACCAGCAGCGGCGTGTTGTCGTTGACATTGAGTCCGTAGTCGGCCGTCTTGCCGTTGCGGACGTCGTAGTACTCGACGATCATCCCCGAAGGTTCCTGACGGCTCACGTAGGCCAGCAAGGACTCGCGTGCAAAATCCGGCGTCACGTAGTCTGCGCCGAATGCAAACCAGGCTGTGTCGCGCCCGACGCTGTTATTCGAGCGGGTCGGGTCGTTCACGAAGGACCAGCCGGTGGGGGAACTTGAGCTCAATGGATAGGCCTTTTCCGCAGCCCGTCTGCCGTCCACCGAAAAAGACAGGGTGTACCACAGGCGGGCGGTTTCGCCCGGTGCGAGGGCATGGCTGTGATGGAACGCCCCGAGCGGGTCGTCCCACGAGTCGTCGGTCGAGCCGGACAGCGTTCCTGAACAACGCTCGGAGATCGATTTTGCGTGGTCGGAGGTGACTTCGTAGCTCGTGGGAGCGGTCGATGCGCCAAACATTCGAACATGATCAGAATTTTTGCCGGAATTCCGGGCGACGAAGGCGTGCAGTCGCGTATCGTACCTGACGACGACATCGTACGGCATCTGACCGCGCAGCTGGCAAAACGCATAGCTGCCCATTTGCACGTCGTGCGTCGAATCGTTGCGCAACTCGAGCACGTAATACGCGGCGGGCGGGTCGAGGTCCTTACCTGGGCCTGCGCCGTTGAGCACGAACAACGTGTCGATCGCTCCGGGTGCGATGTTGTTGACCGTGATGCCGTGCGGCGCAAGTATTACGTCCGCCACATCAACCAGGCGGGCAGTCCGGTGACCATCATGCGCGTACGTCGCCACGGCAACCGCGCTGCGTCATCCGCGTTTTCGCCAGCGACGCGCGAACACAACCGCGAGCCCGAGCGCGGCAAGCGCGAACAGCCCCCGGCGAGCCGCGCGACGGCCTTCCACTCGAGGATCGCGCATGTAGCGATATTCGGGGAAATCGCCCGACGAGGCCACGTCGCGGTCGTCCAGGGCCATTTTCACAAGTTGCGCTGGGTGCAGCGCTTGGCGCTCAGTCGTCTGCGAGATCTGCTCTCGACAACTGAACCCCGTCGCGACGATGATCGTATCGGCGGCCGCTGCCCGCACGACCGGCAACAGGCTGCGCTCGCCAACCGCCATTGAGACCTTGTAGTGTTCACCACGCTCAAAGCCAAAGGCGCCGCACATGCCGCAACACCCGGAGTCGGGAAAGGAATAATCGACCCCGAGCTTCTTGAGCAGCTTCTCCTCAGCCGACACATCGAGGACCGAGCGTTGGTGACAGTGAGCCTGGGCCACGACTTTACGCGTGAGTTTCGGCGGCTGATAGTGCGGAGCGTACTTGTCCAAGAATTCGCTGAGCAGAAACGTCTGCTTCTTGAAGCGATTGGCGTCTTCATTGCCATGCAAGAGATTCGGCATCTCATCGCGGAACACCGAGACGCAACTGGGCTCGAGACCGACGATGCACGTGCCCGCTTCGATCTGAGGCTTGAGCGCATCGATGATCTCGTGCAGCATCGTTTTGGCCAAGTCGAGCATCCCGTAGTCGTAGAGCGGCCGGCCGCAGCAAAGCGCTACCTTCGGAAGGACCACGTGGAAGCCGGCATCCTCAAGGACTTCCACGGCGGCCTGTCCCGTCGTGGGGTGAAAGTTATTGTTCCACGTGTCGGGCCACAGGATGACGTCCGGCTTTCCGATGTTGCGCGGCGCTCGCGCGGCAAACCATGCCCGGAACGTCTGCGGCGCAAAGAGCGGGATGCGCCGCTGCGGGGCCATCGTCGCCATCGCCTTCGCGAGATCGCGTAGTCCCGGGGTCTGGGTGAAGAAATTGACCAGACCCGGCGCAACCGCTGCGGCCTTCGCCCACCAATACATCAGTCCGAACGCGTACGCGGCCACCGGCCGGCGGCGACCTTCGTAGTAATGCGAGAGAAATTCCGCCTTGTACGTCGCCATGTCGACGTTGACCGGGCATTCGCCCTTGCAGCCTTTGCAAGCGAGGCACAGGTCCAGGGCTTCTTTGACCGTCTCGTCCTGCCAACCGTTCTTGAGCGGATTGCCCTCCAACATCTCGAAGAGCAGCCGCGCACGTCCACGAGTCGAGTGCATTTCCTCGCGCGTCGCCATGTAGCTTGGGCACATCACGCCCGAATCGTGCTTGCGGCATTTTCCCGTGCCGACGCACCGATTGGCGGCAAACGCAAAGCTGCCGTTGTCTTCGGCGAAGCCGAAGTGCGTCTCCGGCTCCCAGGGCGCATAGTGCGTCCCCCAACGCAGGTTCTCATCGAGCTTGTAGGGGTGCACGACCTTGCCGGGATTCATCTTGTTATCCGGATCCCAGATCGCCTTGAATTCGCCAAACGCTTTGACCAACTCGTCGCCGAACATGATCGGCAGCAGCTCGCCACGAGCTTGCCCGTCGCCATGCTCGCCCGAAAGAGAGCCACCGTACTTCACGCAAATGTGGGCCGCTTCGGTGACAAACTTGCGGTACTTCGCAATGCCTTCGGTCGTATACAGGTCGAAATCGATACTGCAATGCAGGCAGCCCTGACCGAAATGCCCGTACAGCGACGCGTGGTATCCGTACTCTTGCAACAAGGCCTGAAAGTCGCGCATGTAGGCACCGAGCTGATCCGGACCGACCGCCGAGTCTTCCCACCCCGGATAGAAGTCGGGGAGATTCGGAATCTTCGAGGTCGAGCCGAGCCCGGACTCGCGGATCTCCCAAAGCAGCTTCTCTTCGTGCTCGTCATCGAAGCGCTTCATGCTCGGCACGATGTCGCGCGTCTTGAATGCCTCCATGAGCCCGTCGGCCTGGCGGTCCGCGTCTTGCGTCGTGTCTCCACCGAACTCGACGATAAGCCATGCGTTGCCGTCCGGAAACATTGCACGTCCCTTGGTCGACATGCCCTTGTCATGCATGTACGTGAACATGCTCGTGTCCAGGCCTTCGAGCGCGATTGGCCAGTGGGTGTTGCAGAAGGGGACGTGATCGGCGGCGGTCGCGATGTCCGAGAACCCAAACACGACGAGTGTGCGGCTCGGCGGGCTATGAACGAGCCGCAGCGTCGCTTCGAGCACCGTCACGCACGTATTTTCGGTCCCGATGAGCGCGCGGGCGACGTTGAAGCCGTGCTCGGGCAACAACTGCTGCAGTGGATAACCGGACACCAACCGCGGGATACTGGGGAAGCGCGCGCGAATTTGATCGGCGTACCGGTCCCGCAGGTCGCGCAGCTTGGCGTAGATCTCGCCGCGGCGGCCGCCCTCGCCGATGATCCTTTCGAGCTGTTGATCGCTCGTCGGTCCCACCCGCATGCGCAGCCCGTCGTAGGTCAGAATCTCGAGCTCGTCCGTGTTGTCTTCGACTTTGCCGGCCATTTGCGCGTGCATGCCGCAGGAGTTGTTGCCGATCATTCCGCCGAGCGTGTTGCGATTGTGGGTGGCGGGGTCCGGACCAAACGTCAGCGTGCGTTCTTCGGCCGCGTTGCGCAGATCGTCGAGGACACAGCCGGGTTGGACGCGCGCTTGCTTCTTCTCCCAGTCGATGTGGATGACGTGGTTCATGTATTTGGAGAAGTCCAAGACCACTGCGGCGTTGCACGTGCTGCCCGCCAAATCCGTGCCTCCACCTCGCGCAAAGATCGGGGCGCCGTACGTTCGGCACGCGCCGACCGCTGCTTCCACGTC
The DNA here is from genome assembly GCA_030854585.1 of Vulcanimicrobiota bacterium. Lineage (GTDB taxonomy): Bacteria > Vulcanimicrobiota > Vulcanimicrobiia > Vulcanimicrobiales > Vulcanimicrobiaceae > JALYSX01. The sequence goes on along the minus strand of JALYSX010000147.1, from coordinate 405 downwards.
CGCGGCGTCACGAGGAATTACGACGGCAACGGGCACTTGCCGGTAGTTGGAGGCGTCGGTCGCGTACAGCGCTCGGCTGCCGTCGTCGAAGCGCACTTCGCCACGGACCACAGCGCTCAACGCGCGTTCGAGTCCAGCGACGTCGACGTCGGTTTCATTTACCGCGTCGGGGCGTTGCGTGGGCGTGGGACCGTGTCCGCTACGGCTTGCGCGCGACTCCAGGCTCGCCAAGATCTTGATCATACGTTCATTTAGACGAGATACGCCTGTGCGTCAGAATGCTTGAATTCCAGGCCCACTCCCGGACGGCTCAGATCCGGCGCGAGCATCCCGTCCACCGGCGTCGGATCTCCATCGAAAAGCATGTGCTCGATTCGGGCGTGATCGTAGAAGTACTCGATGTGG
>JALYSX010000139.1 GCA_030854585.1 Vulcanimicrobiota bacterium | reverse complement strand
AAGCCCGGAGGCGATCTTGGCGAACGGTACGCCCAGTTCGCGCGCGACCGCGATCGCCGCGAGCGCGTTCATCACGTTGATCGCGCCCGGCACCGGGAGTTCGACCGTACCTAGCGCGAGGCCGTCGGCGACCGCGACGAAGGTCGCTCCGAGTTCGGCAAAGCTCAGATCCCGTGCGTGCACTTCGGCGGCCGGGACCAGTCCGACGGTGACGGTTCGCGCGGTCCGCTTGACGGAGGCGAGCGAAGCCGAGAGCGCGTTGTCGACGCCGACGATCGCGAGTCCATCGTCGGGTAGTTTCCTCAAGAACTCGGCAAAGGCTTTGACGAGGTTGGGCAGATCGTCATCGCTCGCGAGATGATCGTTCTCGATGTTCGTCAGTACCGCGATTGTCGGATCGAGCAGCGCGAACGACCCGTCCGACTCGTCCGCCTCGGTCACGAACCAGGGCGAGGCACCGTCATGCGCGTTGGTGCCGATCGCGCCGTCGATGCCGCCGAGCACCAGGCTCGCGTCGACGCCGCCATCGCGCAGGACGGCATGGATCATGGCGGTCGTCGTCGTCTTGCCGTGCGTCCCGCAGATCGCGATGCCGCGCCGCTCGCGGATCAGGCGCGCGAGCAGTTCGCCGCGATGAAGGACCGGGATCTTCGCGCGTTGCGCGGCCAGCAGTTCGGAGTTCTTGCGGTCGATCGCGGAACTGACCACCAACATCGCGGCGCCGTCGATGTTCTCCGCGGCATGCCCGACGATCACGCGCGCGCCCTCTTCGCGCAGGCGCGCGATCAGCGGCGTCTCTTTGACGTCGGAGCCGGAGACCGCTTCGCCGCGCGACAAGAGGATGCGCGCGATCGCGCTCATGCCGATGCCGCCGATGCCGACGAAGTGCCAGGTGCCCATTACGTTTGGCCTGTTCGCGAGACGAGCGCCCGTATCCGCGCCACAATTGCGGCCACCGCATCGCCCGGGTCGAGCGCAGTCGCGGCCGCGCGTAAGCGCTCGAAGCGTGCGGGGGCGAGGGTCTCGGCGAAGACGGCGGGCAGGCGGGCGACCAGTTCGGCGTCGGGCAGCAGAACCGCCGCCCCGGTGGCTGCTACGGCGCGTGCGTTCGCGGTCTGATGATCGGCGGCTGCATGCGGATAGGGGACCAGGATCGCCGGAAGACGGACGGCCGCAAGCTCCGCGATCGTCATCGCGCCGGCCCGCGCCAGCACCAGGTCGGCGACGGCGTAGGCATCGGCCATGTCGTCGAGATATGGGAGGACGCGCGCGTTCGGTACGCGCGCCAACGCGATCGTCGCGTCCGCCGCATTGGTCCGGCCGGCGATCAAGAGCAGTTGCCAACCCGCCGGCACGCCGCCCGAGAGCGCTAAATTGATCACCGCCCCGTTGATCGAGCGCGCGCCCTGACTTCCGCCGACCACCAATAGCGTCTGGCGCGAGGGATCGAGCCCCAAACGTTCGGCTGCATCCGCGCGCGTCGGCAACGCCCGCAGCGATGCGCGGACCGGCACGCCGGTGTTGGTCGCGTTCCAGACCTCGTCGACCATCGGCGTGAGCAGTCGATTCGTCAGGCCGGGAACCGCGTTCGGCTCGAGGAGCGCGATCGGCACGTGCCACTTGGTGATGCCCGGAATGCGCGCGGCCGTCACCAGCGGGAAGCAGACGTAGCCGCCGGTCGCTATCACGATGTCCGGGCGCAATCGGCGAAGGAGCCCGATGCTCTGCGCGATGCCCTTCGCGTTGACGAACGGAGAGGCCGCGCCGGTCAGCGGCCGCGCCGCTATGGTGTAGAGCGGATAGCCGGCATTCGGAACGATCGTCGCTTCGAGCCGGTCGGCGGTACCGACGAACGAAACGGTCGCGTCGTGCTTGAGCGCATCTGCGACCGCGATCGCCGGATAGAGATGGCCGCCCGTGCCGCCGCCCGCGAAGACGACGTTCACGCGCCGCTCCACACGATGTTCTGCGCGTGGCCGGTGGAGGTCGCGATGCGCACCCCTCCGGCACTATGCTCCGGCCAGGTGAAGAGCTCGGTGACGTACGTGCCGTCGAACGCTTCCATGCGCAACCATGCGAACGGCGCGGCGGCCGTGGCGCGCGCTCCCTGCGCGTGGATCGTCTGCGCGAGCGCGCGTCGCATCTCGCGCGGGAGGTGTTCGGCGACGACCGTCTCTTCGACGACCGTCAACGCTCCGTCTCGCGGCCCGGCGTGACGTGGGATCCAGTCGAGCATATCGGCTCGGTCGATCTCGACCGGGTTGGCGACTCCGACCACCAACGCGGCGCGCAACCGCTCGACCCGCTCGCGCTGGTCCGCCCACACGAACGAGAGCAGTTCTATGCCGTCGACGATCGAGGTCGCATCGAGCGGATGCAGATCGCAACCACGTCGTTCGAAGACGACCGGGGCCGTGTCGAGATGGCGCGGCGACCCGGAAGCGGTCGTGTTGCGCAACGTCAGCTCCGACGGTCCGCCGAAGCGCCAGCCGTCGCCCTCGTATGCGAACGCATCCCAACGCAGGTTCAAGCCGGCGCTCGCGCCGATCTCGAACGTGCGCAGCGGCAAGCCGTGGCGCGCGGCGAGATAGCAGTAGGCCGCCATCAGCGGCATCGCCCGGGCCGGCTCGTTGGTCTGCGGCGTGCGTTCCATCAGCGCTTCGATCGTCTCCGCATCCCGCGCGAACCGGTCCGTCGCGATCTTCCAGAGCGCGGCCGCATCGCCGTCGCCGCCGGTCGACGGATAGTGCGCCGCGAGCTCTTCGTCACCGGAGAGCGCGAGATAGTGCAGCGCAGCCATCAACCGGATGGCGAGGCGCGAACGGGAGGGATCCACGTCGAGTACTGGCGCGATCGCACCGCCCTTCCGATATGCGTCGCCGGCGAACGTCAGAAGGGCCCCGTAGAGCGGGGAACCCATCGCGGCGCACGCGCGCGCGCTATGCAAGAGCCGGTCCGCGATGCCGTGTTCCACGATCGCCTTAACGCGAGTTGACGCGGCGGAAGCGGCCGACGTTGGCGATCAGGGCGAAGCAGATCAAGCTGACGAGGAGCGAGCTTCCGCCGAACGAGATGAACGGCAGCGGGACGCCCGTCACCGGCCACGACGACGTCACCACTCCGATATTGACGAAGGCCTGGATCACGATCGTCGCGGTGCAGCCGATCACCAGAAAGAACCCGAACCGGTCGGGTGCCGTGATCGCGATCCGGACCGCACGATACGCGAGCGTGAGGAAGAGCACCACCACCGCGATCGCGCCGATCAGCCCCAACTCCTCGCCGAGGACCGAGAAGATGAAGTCGGTGTACTG
>JALYSX010000137.1 GCA_030854585.1 Vulcanimicrobiota bacterium | reverse complement strand
GGCGATCGTCTGATCATCATGCTCGATCTGACGATGGTGATCGCGAGCGACGACAAGCGCGATCTCGAAAGCCTCGACGCGCAGCTGATCGTCTCGTCGTGAGTCGGCGTCGACGCCGGCGCACGCGCCCGTCGTTCCGCTCCGCCGTCCGATGGCTCGTCGGCGGCGTTTTGCTATCGGCGCTTGCCGTTCTGCTCTGCAACGTCGTCGTGATCGGTTCGACCGAACGCTACCGCTTCGAAGAGGTCGCGGCCGTGCCGGCACGACCGATCGCGCTGGTGCTCGGTGCGGGTCTCAATCCGGATCAGACCCCGAGCGGTATGCTGGCCGATCGGCTCGACGCGGGCGCCGCGTTGCTGCGCGCCGGCAAGGTCCGCGCACTGCTGTTCAGCGGCGATAACGGAACGCCGCAACATAACGAACTCGCGGCGATGAGGACCTATGCGCTCGGGCACGGCGTGCCGGCCGATCGGATCGTGCTCGACTACGCCGGTTTCGACACCTACGACTCGTGCTATCGCGCCCGCTACATCTTCGGCGTGCGCCGCGCGGTGGTGGTCACCCAAGAGTTCCACCTCGCCCGGGCCACGTTTCTCTGCCGGAGCCTCGGAATCGACGCGGTCGGGATGGCCGAGCCGGACTGGGGCAAGTACGGGAGCGGCATGATGACCCAGCAGGCCCTGCGCGAGGTCGCGGCCCGGGTGAAGGCCGTCCTCGACGACATCGTCCATCCGCGGCCGACGGTACTCGGTCCGCCCGAGCGCCTTCCGGTTAGCTCTTAAAATATTAGTTGACAGCCCGCCCGGGCGGTGATAGATTGCTCGTACAGATGCGGAGGACCAGCGTGCCCCGTAAAAAATCGACGACCCTGACGGAAGCCGAGCTCCGCGTTATGGAAGTGATCTGGCGCAAGAACCGGGCGACCGTCGCCGAGGTGACGGCCGATCTTGGCCCACCGCCGCTCGCCTACAACAGCGTTCTCACCACCATGCGGATCCTTGAACAGAAGGGTTACCTCGGTCACGAGGAAGCCGGTCGCGCGTACGCCTATCATCCGTTGGTGGAGCGCGAGACGGCCGCCCGGTCGGCGGTCGGCCAAGTCGTCTCCAAGTTCTTCGGAAACAATGCGGGTGAGTTGGCGCTACGGCTTATCGAGAACGAGCGGCCGTCCGACGATGAGTTGGCCCGACTGCGTTCGCTGATCGAACGCTACGAGGAGGGACGTTGATGGCGGGCGCCTGGGCGACATTGGAACCCTCCGCGCGACTGATCGTCGCGATGCTGTTCAACGGGTTGTGGCAGGGCGCGGCGATCGCGCTCGCCGTCCGGGCTATTCTTCGCGTCTTTCCGAATGCCAACGCGAGCACGCGGTACGCCGCCTGGAGTGCGGCGCTCCTGGCAGTGCTGGTCGTGCCGTTCCTGACCACCCTGGCGCGCGGGAGCGCCGAGTACGCCGCTTCAAGCGAGATCTGAGCGATCTCGTGCTCGCCGTGAAGCGTGCGATCGGACCGACGCTTTTGCCGGGACCTTCCTCGGCCGTGCTGGCCGCGTTGATCGCCACGTTCTTCGTGCTCCGCACGGCGACGCCGAGCATCGCGTACGCGACGCAGCCGTCGCCGGAGCAAGCGAGTTCGACGAGCGGCGTCGCCGTGGCCGCTGCGGAACCGATCCCCAAGAACTCGCCCCCTCCGCGTCATCCCGCCTCGCCCGCGCCGACCGAACGCCCGCCCTCGGTCATTCCGGGCGGACCGCGTACGGACGGCTTCGAGAGCTTTGCAGAGGCGGCCGCTTCGCGGAAACACGCCGTCCGTATTTCGAAGGACGCGACTCTCGGTCGCTGCGCTCGCTCCGGTTGCCGCGATCGCGATCAAGTTCGCCGCGTTCGGCTGTCTAGGATGCGATATGCACGGCGTGGTCATGACCGGCGCCGATTTCCAGGGCGCGGATCTGCGCGGAGCGAATTTTTCGCGCGCACAACTGAGCGGCATCGATCTCCGCAACGCGGATCTTCGCGGCACCTCGTTCGCCGGAGCTTACATGCTAGGCTGCGATCTGAAAGGCGCGCAACTCGACGGCGCCTCGTTCACCGATTGCGATTTCAGCCACGTCGATCTTCGCAGCGTCGATCTCTCACACGCCAACCCGACCGGTTCCTCGTTCTCCAACGCGATCATGCGCTAAACCTCGCAGGCGTCCTGGACTGCGATCATGACGGGCGCGCCAAGACGTGCGCGACGGTCGATGCCGCGACCTTGCGCTCGGGGAGTCGGTCCTCACCGGACGGAGCTCGGCTGCCTTAGAACCGACTGGGTCTCGAGAATCCGAGGAGTGGACGTAACAAGCAAGGCGCCTCGGACGTTGGGGTGGTAGAATGGGCTCCATGCACAAAGCCATCTCGGCCGTCCTGATCCTCACCATCGCGGTCGCCGCCGCCCCGGTCGCCAAGCATACGCCTGCGCCCCATGCGAAGCGCGTCGCCGCGCCCGCGCTCGCCACGCCTCCGCCGGAGATCAGCCACGTGGTCAGTCGCCCGTTCTGTTCCGCGCTGCGGAACGCGATCGGTCCGGCGATCGGAACGATTCTCCAGAACGACAACATCATCAAGGAGAACAACAAGTATTTCGACGACTACGTCAAGTACAACGGTAACGGTGCGACGAGCGATGCCTCCAAACAGATGACGGTCATGCGTATGGAGAACACGGTCGGCCCGCTGGTCGGCAATATCGCGATCGTCGAGAGGCTCTTGAACAACCAGGCCGTCTTCCACGTGCCACCGCGCACGGCCGAAGAGAAGAAGCTCCTCGACATGCGCGAGTCGTTGCTTGAGAAGCTCGCGTTTGATAAGGCGTCGCTCGATGTGATCAACGGTTTCGTGCAGACCCAACAACTCGGTGACATCCAACACGCCGGAGAGGGCATCGTCAACAGCATCAACGGCGACGTGAATCAGAGCAAGATGATGGGGCTCTCGACGCCGGTGCCCGGGACGGTCGATCCGAACGCGGCCGGGTTGCCGCAAGATCCGCACTTCATCGACCCGACCACGATACCGGGCCTTTCGCTCGGCTACAACCCGATTTCGCATCTGAACGACGCCCTTAAGTGGACGCAAGCCCAAGCCCACGAACGCGAGAACGCCGCGGCGCCCCGAGTGATGGATGCCGTGCGTATCTGCAACGGTCCCGCCCACCGGCCGGCCGCTCCCGCACCCGCCGCGACGGCGACGCCCTAGCACCGTGATGCGTGCGGCGCTCGCGATGCTGACCATCGGAGGGCTCGGCATCGTTCCCCCACCGCTCCCGACGCAGACTTCGGCGCCGCTCACCCAGATCGGACATGTCGTCTCCACGCCGTTCTGCACGATGTTGAGCGAGAAGGCGCGCCCGGCGATCGCCGGCCTGATGCTCAACGACGGGCTGACCGACTACGCCGGTCCGGTCATCGCGCGCTACTATCGCGATCAGTACGAGAGCCACTCCACGGCAGCCGACTTCGACATCATCCGTTTGCGCGAAGTCGCGATGCGGATGGCGCATAACCTCGAAACGGTCGACGCGATCCTGTCGACGATTCCTAAACCCGACCGCTCCGCCGTCCCGACCAACTCACAGCGCCAGACGGAAGAGCTCCGCACCGAACTCAATGCCATCCAAAAGGCGCAGCGGGGCTCGATCAATGTGGTCAGCGGTCTCGCCGAGACCGAGGCGATGAACGAGTTCCAATCGCGCGCGAATCCCCTAGGCGCGGCGGTCGACGATACCGGGCTCTCCAAACCGACGCATTCGACGGCGGGAGCCTCGGGCGGAATGGCGCCGCTCCCGCAAGGTTGGGGCGGTCTGGCACCCGGACCCGCAGATGCGAACGATCCGCGCTATCTGCTCAAGGGCACTATACTCGGCGCAAACGCGACGACGCCCTACCTCGATTCGCTTTCGGACGAACGCGCGGAAGTGCGTCTGCGCGAAGGCACGGCTGCCGACGCGATCCTGAAGATGGCCCAGGCGTGCAACGGTCAGTCGGTGCCGCTCCCCTCGCCCTCGGCCAAACCGTAGCCGCCGCCGCCCGGCGTCTGGATCTCGATCGTCTCTCCCGCGTGCCATGTGCGCGAACACTTGCCCGGTAGAGCTTCGCGGGTGCCGCCCGCTCTTACCAGCGCGTGAGTGCCGCACGCGCCGGGCTCGCCGCCGAGCGCGCCCGCCGGTGCTACGGTGTGCCGATCGGCGAGCAGCGTTGCGCGTGCGTAGCCGCAGGTGAGTCGGAGTCCGCGCACCAAACCGTTCCCGCCGCGATAGCGGCCGGCGCCACCGGTGCGCTCCACGAACTCGTAGCGCGTCACCAGCATCGGGTAGTCGCGTTCGATCGCCTCGATCGGCGTGTTGAGCGTGTTGGTCATGTGACACTGGATGCCGTCGAGACCATCCGCGTTCGGACGTGCGCCCATGCCGCACCCGTTGGTCTCGTAGAAGGCCCAGTCGTCGCCGCCGAGCATCACGTTGCTCATCGTGCCGCCGCTGTTCGCCGGGACGCGACCGGGCGCGGCGAGTGCGAGCGCTTGCAGCACGACGTCGGCGTTGCGCGTGCTGGTCTCGACGTTGCCGCCCCCGACCGGGGCCGGACGCTTCGGGTTGAGGAGCGTGCCCTGGGGGACGCGCACGCTGATCGGACGGAAGCAGCCGTCGTTCATCGGAATGGTCGGATCGGTGACCGCGCGCAAGGCGTAGTAGATGCCGGAGAGGGTGACGCCGTAGACGGCATTGAGCGGATAGTCGACCTGCGCGCACGTGCCGGCGTAGTCGAAGTCGGCGGTTCCTCCGGCGAGGGTCATGCGTAGCGCGATCGTGACGGTCGGCGCTCCGGTCGGATCCTCGAGCGCGTCGCGTGCGTCGAACGTGCCCTCGCCGAGCGCTCGTAGCGCCGCGCGCATGCGCAGCTCGCTCGCGTCGAGCGCGCGCTCTATCGCGGCATCGACCATCGCGCTGCCGTAGCGTTCGAAGAGTTCGAGCAGGCGGCGCTCTCCGACGATGTTGCCGGCGACCTGCGCACGCAGATCGCCCGAGCGCGCGTCGGGCGTGCGCGAGTTCGCGCGGAAGAGATCGACCGTCTCAGCGACGATCGTCTCGTCGCGCATCAAGTGGAGAGGCGGTACGACCAGCCCTTCGGCGAACAGGTCGGCGGCATCGGTCGAGATCGAACCAGGTACCGAACCGCCGACGTCGGCATGGTGCGCTTTGTTCGCCGCGAACCCGACGAGCGCGTCGCGGAAGAAGATCGGACGGATCACGGTCACGTCGTTCAGGTGCGTTCCGGAGAGATACGGATCGTTGACGA
>JALYSX010000119.1 GCA_030854585.1 Vulcanimicrobiota bacterium | reverse complement strand
GCCTTGGAAAGGGGTGTCTTTACTTTGCTCTTCAAGAAAATCTCGATGGTCTGCTCCGTCGCGATCGCCTCCGGCTGCCTCGTCTTTACTCCGGCCGGTGCTGCGCAGCAAAGCCAGTTCGTGTTCTACACGCCGCTATGGACGCTGCCGGGCGGATCGCTCAATTGCTCGAGCGATTGCTGGAGCACGTACAACGATGACGGCTCGACGGAAGTCGACATGGGCGACGGCAACTCCGTGCTCATCATGCCCGACGGCAGCATCCTCGGAGCTCCGTAAGGCGTAACGCAACGTCGATCTAACCGATCGATTCGCGACGCTACCGATGTTTCTTCAATTGGAAGGGGTTATATTTCGCTATGTCGTTACAACATCTCTCGCTCGTGTGCGCCGGGGCTCTCGCGATCGGGGTATTGGGTCAGGCGCCCGTTAGCGCGGCGCAGCAGGGTGCGTTCGAATTTGTCACTCCGGCATTTCACCTCGCCGGCGGGACGATCAATTGCTCGAGTGGCTGCACCGAGATCTTCAACGACGACGGGTCGATAGAGATCGATCTCGGCAACGGCGAGTCTATGCTGGAGCTTCCGGACGGCACGCTTGTCGGAGCTCCGTAGACGTCCGCTCTGACGACAAACCGAATTTTCACCGGTGGACGGAGGCGGCGCCGTGGAGACGGCGGCCGCCTCTTGCGTTCCTAAGCAACCGGCGGGCTTCGCCCTCCGTCGACCCTGGACGCGCTGAGGAATCCCGGGCCTGGGCCCGAACCCCCTGGAGCCGTTTTCAACAGCGGCTCCGTCGCGTGTCCAGCGAGCGGAGCCAGTCCGGGAGTCAGTGTCATCGACATCGGGATCGATCTTGGTACCGCCAACGTCCTCGTCTACGTCAAAGGTAAGGGCATCGTGTTGCGCGAGCCGTCCGTCGTGGCGAAGGACGTGCGCACCAACAAGACGCTCGCCGTGGGCGAAGAGGCACGGCTGATGCTCGGCAAGACGCCGAGCAACATTCAAGCAATCCGTCCGCTGCGCGACGGCGTGATCGCCGACTTCGAAGTGACCGAAGCGATGCTCGGCTACTTCATCAAGAAGGTCACCCGGCAGCGATCGTTCTTCGCGACGCTATTCCGGCCCAAACCGTCGGTTGTGATCTGCGTCCCCGCCGAGATCACCTCGGTCGAGGAGCGTGCCGTCCGCGACGCGGCCAAGCTCGCCGGCGCGAAGTCGGTCGACATCATCGAGGAGCCCATGGCCGCCGCGATCGGGGCCGGGCTCCCGATCGACGGGCCGTCCGGCAACATGGTGGTCGACATCGGCGGCGGTACGACCGATGTCGCGGTGATCTCGTTGGGCGGGATCGTCGTGTCGCAGTCGATCCGTGTCGCCGGCAACAAGCTCGACGAGGCGATCATCCGCCACATCCGGCGCGTCTACAATCTGATGATCGGCGAGCGCACGTCCGAGGAGATCAAGATCAAGATCGGCTCCGCCTATCGCCTCGAGCAAGAGCTCGCGATGGAGATCCGCGGCCGCGACCTGATCAACGGGCTGCCCAAGACGGTGAAGATCACCTCCGAAGAGGTGCGCGAGGCGCTCTTCGAGCCGGTGCAGGCGATCGTCGAAGCGGTCAAGGCGGTGCTGGAGAAGACACCGCCCGAGCTGGCGGCCGACATCATCGACCGCGGCGTCATCCTCACCGGCGGCGGCGCGCTGCTGCGCGGTTTGGACACGCTCCTGGGCGAGGTCACAGGCATCCCGGTTATCGTCGCCGAGGACCCGATGTCGTGCGTCGCAATCGGCACCGGGCAGCGCGTCGGCTATACCGGGTCGATGCGCTATTAGAGGCGCGACGCTTCCGCACCGCGAGATCGTTTCACCGACGTGACCACCCATCGACTTCTGCGTCTCGTGCTCCCGCTCGGCCTCGCGCTGGCCTGCGGGGCGAGTGCGCTTGCGGCGGCGCCGCAACCGAGACCGACGCGGGCCCCGGTTAATAATGGGCTCCACACGTCCTCGTACCAGATCGACACCGACGAGACCGACGGCAACTTGGAGACCGGCGACTTCAAGATGCCGCATAGAGTGCGCTTCTACCGCCCCGGAACGGACGCGGTCGGCGACCGGGCGGCCGGCAACACGAAGCGCGGCACCGTGACGCTCTTCGGCAACGTCGTCGTGCACGACAGCGGAAACGCGT
>JALYSX010000109.1 GCA_030854585.1 Vulcanimicrobiota bacterium | reverse complement strand
ACGGTCGCTCGCGCGATGCGGCGCCTGGTCCGGCCGGGCGCGCACATCGTCAACGTGCATGCGCTCGGCGGCGATGAGATGATGCGCCAGGCCGTCGAAGCGGCGTCGGAGCGTTCGGCTGAACTCGGGATAACGCCGCCGCACGTCTTCGCGGTCACGATTCTCACCAGCATCGCATCGCAAGATCTGCTCGAACTCGGGCTACACGGCGGCCTCGGGGAGAACGCCATTCGCCTGGCGGCGCTCGCCCGCGACGCCGGTTGTACCGGCGTGGTCTGTAGCGCCCGCGAAGTCCCGGACCTCAAGACGTTCTTCGGACACGATTTCCTGGCGTTGACACCGGGCATCCGCCCGCTCGGTAGTGCCCACGGCGATCAGAAGCGCGTGGTCACGCCGTCCGAGGCCGTCGCGGCGGGGTCGGATTATCTGGTGGTTGGCAGGCCGATCACGGACGCGGCAAATCCGTTCGAGGCGGCGAAGAGCATCCTCGAAGAGATGAGCCGATGATCGATCAGCACAGCCTAGAACGAACGCTTCACGACCGCGGCGCCCTGCTGCACGGCCACTTCCGGCTGAGCAGCGGGCGGCACAGCGATCGCTTCATCCAGAAGTTCCGGATCCTCGAAGAGCCGCGTCTGGTCGAACCGATCGCGCGTGCCCTTGCCGAACATTTCCGCCCGTCGGATCCGACGGTCGTCGTGAGCGCCGCGGTGGGCGGGATCATCTTGAGCTACGAAGTCGCGCGCGCGCTCGGCGTCAAGGGCATCTTCGTCGAGAAAGAGGGCGGCGTGCCGACCTTGCGACGCGGCTTCGCGATCACACCGCAAGACCGCGTGCTGATCGTCGAAGACGTGATCACGACCGGCGGATCGGTCCGCGAAGTGTTGAGCGTCGTCCGCGCGGCCGGTGCGCGCATCGTCGGCGTGGGCGCGATCGTGGTGCGCGGCGATGCGGATTTCGGCGTGCCGTTCACGGCTATGCTGGATCTGCCGATCGTCTCGTTCGATATCGCCGATTGTCCGCAATGCAAGGCCGGCGACCCGATCGACGACCCCGGGTCGCGGCGCTCGTAAGCGCCGCCGGATGAGTCGCCCCGCTCTGGCCAAGATCGCGCCTTACGTTCCCGGCACTTCGATCGAAGAGGTCCGTCGCAGACTCGGGATCGAGCACATCATCAAGCTCGCTTCGAACGAAAATCCGCTCGGGAGTTCGCCGAAGGCGCTCGCCGCGCTCGGTGCGATCGACCGGCTGCATCTGTATTTCGACGATTCGCATACCGAGCTGCGCGAGAAGCTCGCCGCGCCGTATGGACTCCGCGCCGAGAACGTCGTGCTCGGGCACGGTAGCAACGAACTCGTCAATATCGTCGCCGAGACGTTGCTCGAAGCCGGCGACGAAGCCGTGATGGCGGAGCCGTCGTTCTCGCTCTATCGCTTGGTCGCGGCGCTTCAGGGCGCAAGAGCCGTCGAGGTGCCGTTGCGCGGGTACGATCACGATCCGGATGCGATGCTCGAGGCGATCACGCCGCGTACCAAGATCGTCTTCATCTGCGATCCGAACAACCCGACCGGGACCGCCCTAACCGCCGCTGCCTGGGAACGTTTTCTCGCGCGGATGCCGGAGCATGTGACGCTGGTCGTGGATCAGGCGTACCGCGAGTTCATGGACGCCGACGGCGTCGACGCCGTGCCTTTGGTGACGCGGCGGCCGAATACGCTGGTCTTGAGGACCATGTCGAAGATCTATGGGCTCGCTTCGTTGCGGTTCGGCTACGGCTTTGCGGACGCGGGGACGATCGGCTGGCTCAATCGGGTGCGGCTGCCTTTCAACGTCTCGCGTCCGGCCGCGCTCGGGGCAGCGGGCGCGCTCGACGACACCGAGTTCGTGGCCCGAAGCGTCGAGACGAACGAGCGCGGCAAGACATTTCTCACCGCGGAGTACGCGCGTCTCGGCCTGAAGATGGTACCTACGCAGGCGAACTTCTACGCGCTGGTCGTGCCGTGTACGGCGACGCGCGCCTACGATGACCTTATCGCGCGCGGCATCATCGTGCGCTCGGGCGATGCGCTCCAGATGCCGGGCCACCTGCGCGTCACGATCGGCACGCAGTCGGAGAACCGGCTCCTGATCGACGCGATCGAGGCGTTGCTACCGCAGTGGCGCTCGGACTGACCGTCCGGCCCGCGGTCGCCGCGGATCGCGGGTTCATCGAGGAGTTGGGGCGGCGCACGCTCGGATCGAGCGTGGCGACCTTTCGGCCCGCGCCGGCCGCGATGATCGAAGTCAGCTACGAACGTCTCCTCCAGATCGTGTTCGGGCAGTCGCATGTGGGTCTGATCGCGGAGCGCGCTGGCGTGCCGATCGGCTTTCTGCTAATGCTCGACCAACTGCCCGACGAAGTGACCGCCATGCCCCAGGGCTTCATCGCCTATACGGCCGTCGAACCCGCCGCTCGGCGCTCGGG
>JALYSX010000104.1 GCA_030854585.1 Vulcanimicrobiota bacterium | reverse complement strand
CGCTACTACAACGCGAACGAGATCACCAAGCGCGAGTGGGTCTTCAAGTACAACGACGATCCGGAGTTCGTCAAAGCGGTCGCTAAGGTCATCGACCTCTCCCGCAAGAACTTCAAGGTGCTCCCCGAGAACATCTCGTGTCCGCCTGGTTGCGCCGAATGTTGCAGCGGCTACGAGCCGTTCGTCAGCAAGGCCGACGTCCAGCGTATCGCCGATCACTTCGGCATGACGTACAAGGACGTGATGACCGAGTACATCGTCGAGCGCCCATCCGCCGATGGGTTCCATGTCGGATGGGTCCGCAAGATCACGGAAGACCTGGCCGACAAGTGCGTCTTCCTCAAAGGCAAGGGTTCGGGTCACTACTACTGCGGGATCTACGAAGCTCGGCCGCACGATTGCGGCGACTTCACGCCGATCGGCTGCGACGACGTCGACGAAGACCTCTCGCACAAGGGCGAGTACAAGACCGGCGCACCGTTCCGGCCCAATCCGAAACGCGTCAAGACGCGCAAGAACCGCCGCTAGCCCACCTTACGGCGAGGGCGTCGGGGTCGCCATCGTCTCCGGGCTCAACCGCTCGACGTTGATCACGTAGCCCAGGCGCGTACCGTTGTGGTCCTTGTAGTCGATCTTCGAATACGCGATGAAGTCGACCGTCTGGCCGGTCGCGTTCTTCCAGAGAACCGACGAGCGCCCGGACTTCTTCGAGGCCGGGTAGCGCTTCATGGTGTAGCCGGGCAGCAACGGCGTGATCGTCTTGACGGCCATCGCGATCAGAGCCGCTTGCGTCGTCGTAGTCCGCGCACCGTCGCATTGCAACGCCGAGCTATACGGCTGCTCGCTCGCACCGCCGCCGCCGCCGAGCAACGAACTGAGCGACGGGAGGTCGACGATCAGACAGCGCGAGAGCGTGGTTCCGTACGTGCCGGTCGCGCGCCATTCGCCCTTTTGCAAGCGCTCGCCATGCAGCGGAACGTAGTCGGCAAAGGTCATCGGCGCGACCCGCGCGACGAACGCGTGGATATCCGCTTGGGCATCGGCCCTCGCGGCGATCGGGGCGGCGCCGCCGAGCAACGCCAGAATCGCGAAGCATCGTAGAGCGCTCATAAGCGCCCGCTTGGCCGCCCATGACCAGGCCCCTGCTTCAATCGTCGCCAAGGGTCCGCTCCTCGGGAGGTGTCTACGTGTTCGTTCCACTTATCGCCGCAATCGTGCTCTCTTCCCACGTATCCCCGTCGTCGTACGGCGCGATGGCGTGGCGCGAGATCGGTCCGCTACGCGGAGGTCGCACCACCGCCGTCGCGGGCGTGCCGAGCAGCGAAAAGATCTATTACATGGGCATGGTAAACGGCGGCGTCTGGAAGACCGACGACGCCGGCCGGACCTGGAATCCGATCTTCGACGGGCAGAGCAGCGGATCGATCGGCGCGCTCGCGGTCGCTCCTTCGAACGAGAACGTCGTCTACGCCGGCAGCGGCGAGGGGCGTCAACGTCCCGACCTCGCGATCGGCGACGGCATGTACAAGTCGACCGACGCCGGCGCGACCTGGACGCACCTCGGCCTGCGCGACGGGCAACAGATCCCGGCGATCGCGGTCGACCCGCGCGACGCGACCCGGCTCTACGTGGCCGTCCTCGGGCATCCGTACGGACCGAACGCCGAGCGCGGGATCTATCGCTCGACCGATGGCGGCGCAAGTTTCCAGCGCGTCCTCTACAAGGACGAGAACACCGGCGCGTTCTCGATCTCGATCGATCCGAACCATCCCGATACGCTCTACGCCACGCTCTGGTCGGCACGCCAAGCCCCCTGGGAGATCGGCAGCTCGTTCGAGATCCCGCAGAGCGGGCTCTACAAATCGACCGATGGCGGTACGACCTGGAGCGAGTTGGGAGTCGGTCTACCGGAGCGCATCGGTCGCGCGAGCGTTGCGGTTGCACCGAGCGATTCGAAGGTCGTCTATCTCTACGCGGATTCGTACGCGGACGGCGGCGACGGCGGCTCGCTCTATCGCAGCGACGATGCGGGCGCGCACTTCGCGAAGACCAACGATTACCCCGGCATCGCCGAGCGAGGCGACGATCTGGCGACGATCGCGGTGGACCCCAAGGACGCGCTGACCGTGTACGTGAGCGACACGTCGACCTACCGTTCGACCGACGGCGGCAAGACCGTCACGGCGATCAAAGGCGCGCCAGGCGGCGATGACTACCAGGCGATCTGGATCAATCCGAACCATCCCGACGATATTCTGCTCGGCGTCGACCAGGGCGCGACCCTCTCGCTCAATCGCGGACGGACCTGGAGCTCGTGGTACAACCAGCCGACCGCGCAGATGTATCACGTCGCGGCCGATGACCGCTTCCCGTATCGCGTCTGCGGCGGGCAACAGGAGAGCGGTTCTGCCTGCGTGCTCTCGCGCGGCGACTGGGGACAGATCAACGAGCGCGATTGGCATACCGCCGGCGCCCAAGAGTACGGAAACGTGATTCCGGACCCGCTTCATCCGGGTGTCTTCTTCGGCGGCAAGGTCGAGCGCTTCGACGAAGCGACCGGCCAGGCCCAAGAGGTCTCGCCGATCGTCCTCCGTTCCAAGACGTTGCGCGTCGTGCGCACCGAACCGCTCTCGTTCGACCCGATCGGAAAGCGCACGCTCTACTTCGGCGCGAACGTCGTGTTCGCAACCACCAACGGGGGCACGAGTTGGAAACAGATCAGCCCCGACCTGACGCGCACGCATCCGGCCGTACCCGCCGTCATAGCACCGTTCGAAGCCACGGACCCGCAGAAAGGCGCGCATCGCGGCGTAGTCTACGCCCTTGCTCCGTCATTCGTTCATCAAGGGACGATCTGGGTCGGCACCGACGACGGCTACGTGTGGATCACGCGCGACGGCGGGGCGCATTGGACGAATGTCACGCCCGGGGCGCTCACGGCGTGGAGCAAGATCGCGCAGATCGACGCCTCGCGCTTCGACGACGGCACCGCCTATGTCGCGGTCAATCGCTTCCGTCTTGACGATCAACGCGCGTATGCCTATCGCACTCACGACGGCGGCAAGACCTGGCGCGACATATCGGCCGGCCTCCCCGCCGGACCCGTCAACGCGATTCGGCAGGATCCAAAGGTGCGAGGCCTGCTCTATGCCGCGACCGAAAGTGGCGTCTACGTCTCGTTCGACGACGGCAACGCATGGCAGTCGTTGCAACAGAACCTGCCGCACACGTCGGTCCGCGATTTGATCGTGCACGGCGACGACATCGCGATCGCGACTCACGGTCGCGGCTTCTGGATCTTGGACGACATCGCACCGCTCCGCTACCTCGCGCGCGGGGGCGCGCCGCCAGCCGTGCAGTTCTTCCCACCCGCGCTCGCGTATCGCGTGCGTCGCTCGATCAACACCGACACGCCGTTGCCGCCAGAAGAGCCGCACGGACAGAACCCGCCCGACGGCGCGATCCTCGACTACCTGCTCGCATCGCCCGCGCAGCGCGTCGCGATCATCGTCACCGATGCCTCGGGCAACGTGATCCGGCGGTACGCGAGCGACGAACCGGCGCGCGCGCCGATCGAGGGGCTCGACAAGCCCGCGGCGTGGGAGCGCCCGCAGGTCCGTCCGGGAACCGCGCCCGGCATGCACCGCTTCGTCTGGGACCTCCACCTCACTCCGCCGGTCGCCGACGCGTACGACCTGCCGATCTCGGCGATCTATCGGGACACTCCGCGCGTGGCGGAAGGGCCGGTCATCGCGCCGGGTACGTACACCGTTCGGCTCGACGTCGACGGGCACGTCTCGATCCAACACGTCCGGGTTGCGATGGATCCACGTAGTTCCATGACGGAGGCAGATCTGAAGGACCAGTACGCGATCGCACGCGAGCTGGCCGACTACATGGATCGCACTCACGCCGCCGCGTTGCTCGCCCGGAAAGCGAAAGACGCGACGCGCGGCGAGGCTCTGGATGCGGCCTGGGCCAAGTGCGCACAACTCCTCGACATCGTGGACGGCGTCGACGCATCGCCGACCCGGCAGGCACGGCAGGCGTTCGCAACTGCCGTCGCGCAAGCCCGACTCGCGCTCAAACGCTGATGCGCGAGATCTCGCGTTTCGGAGAACCGGCGGTAGCCGCTCTCCCCGCCGACATCGCCGACGTCTACGCGAAGAGCCGCGAGAAGCTGGGCTTCGTGCCCAACGTCTTTCGCGCGTATGCGCGCCGCCCGGAACATTTCCGCGCGTTCATGGCCTATCACGACGTCTTGATGAAAGGGCCGGGCGGCTTGAGCCGCGCCGAACGCGAGGCGATCGTGGTCGCGGTCTCCGCCGAGAACCGCTGCCAATACTGCATGACCGCGCACGGTGCGGCGTTACGCATCCTCGGCAAAGACGAAAAACTCGCGGAACAGATCGCCAACAACTGGCGCACCGCCGATCTCACCCCACGCTGGCACGCGATGCTCGCGTTCGCGTCACGCGTGAACGAGCCGGGCTTCGCCGCGAGCGACGAAGAGATCGCCGCCGCTAGGACTGCCGGCTTCTCCGACGACGATGTGTGGGACATCGCCGCGATCGCGGGTTTCTTCGGCTTCTCCAATCGCATGGCCGGCTTGATGGACATGCGCCCGAACGACGAATTCTATACGATGGGGAGAATCGCTCCGTGAAACAGCTCCTCGCGCTCGCCCTGATCGCGACACTCGCGGCCTGCGGTTCTTCCGCGAACCGGTCGAGTGCGTCATCCGATCCATGCGATGCGAGCGGCATCGCGGGCGCCATCGACAACGAGTCCGGTTCGAACGACGCGCCGAAGACGAAGGGCGACCGGCTCGACGATATGGTCGCCAACATCGTGCAGTGCGAAGCCGCCAGCGGGACCGCCTCGACCGATCCGCACGATCCGCTCAACCTTCAGTTCGCGCGCGCCAACCTGGCCGCCGGCAAGGCCTATGCACTCGCCGGCGATGCAAGCGACGCGCGCCAACATCTTTCGACCGCCGTCTTCACCGCGAAGTTCGTCGGCAACGCCCAGGTCGAGAGCGAAGCGAACGCAGCGTTGAAAGCCCTGCACTAGTCACAGACGTCACCGGCCAGCAGTTGGGCGAACCGATCCGCGTCGATGTTGCCGCCGGTGAGGATGATGCCGATGCGGGCGTACCGCTTCGGGAGACGGTTCGTGAGAATGGCGGCTAGACCGGCGGAACCGCTCGGTTCTACGACGAGTTTCAGGCGCTCGAACGCGAAACGCATGGCGGCGCGGAGTTCATCGTCGGTGACGGTGACGATGCCGGCAGCGTGTCCCTGCGCGATCGGAAACGTGAGCGCTCCGGGCGATTGGGTCTGCTGACCGTCGGCGATGGTCTGCGGCACGGGGATCTTGACGCGTCCGCCTTTGGCGAGCGACTGCGCGAAATCGTCGCCGGCTTCGGGCTCGACGCCCCAGACCGCGATCCGCGTATCGATGCCGTGCGCGGCCAGACACGTCCCGGCGAGGAGTCCGCCGCCACCGACGTTCACGACGATCGCGTCGAGTGAGCCCGTCTCGTCGAGCAGTTCCAACGCAGCGGTCCCGGCGCCGGCGATGATATCGGTGTGATCGTAGGGCGGAATCACGGTCGCGCCGGTCTCCGCCGCGATCCGCGCGGCGATCGCATCCCGATCCTCGGTCGCACGATCGTACGAGACCACCTGGGCGCCATAGCCGCGCGTCGCGTGCCGCTTGCTCGCAGGCGCATCCGCTGGCATGACGATGGTCGCGCGGATGCCGAGCAGGTTCGCGGCGAGTGCGACGCCCTGTGCGTGGTTTCCGCTCGAGAACGCGACCACGCCGCGCGCCTGCTCTTCGGGCGAGAGCGAGGAGAGCGCGTTGTACGCGCCCCGAAACTTGAACGCGCCCATCCGCTGCAGGTTCTCGCATTTAAGAAAGACCTGCGCGCCGGCGCGTTCGTCGAGCGTTCTGGAGGTCACCACCGGCGTACGATGCGCGATGCCGGCGATCCGGGCGGCGGCCGCTCTGACCGCCGCGAAGTCGAGGCTCACTTCGGAGCGGTAGTCGGTGCGCTCGAATCGACCATGTGGAACGACCACTTGAGGATCTTGCCCTTTTCGTCGCGCTGCATCCGCTCGGTGTAGTTGTGCTTCTCGAACACGACATCGAAGCAG
>JALYSX010000051.1 GCA_030854585.1 Vulcanimicrobiota bacterium | reverse complement strand
GTGTAGCACAAGTGCACCCGGATCCTGCCGTCATGCTGGCGGCCGCCGAACGCACGCTGCGCCTGCAGCACAAGGATCTGTTGGTGACGGCGTTCGTGGCTGTTTTCGATCCGGTGACGCAAGAATGTTCGTATTCGAACGCCGGGCATCCGCCACCACTGCTACGCACGTCCGATGGCTCCGTGCATGCATTGCGGCTCGGACGTCCGCCGCTCGGGTTCTCCGAATTCGACTTGAAGTTCGTCGTTTTCCATGTCGAGATGCCGCCGGGCTGCTTGCTATTGCTCTACACCGACGGCCTCATCGAGTCGACCAGAGACATTCTCCAGGGCGAGGCGCGGCTTCTGGCCGCCCTCGAAGCACGCGATATCTCCGTCTACGACAACGTCGCTCGAAGAGTCCACGAAGTGGTCCTCGGACAACGATCGCGAGACGACGTCGCGATCTTGAGCGTCAGGGTCGAAAGCGCGCGTGAAGTGTGGCGCTGGCGCCTGGACCCGATGTGGGCGGATGCGGCCGCGCGCGTACGCGCGGAGATATGCGCACATCTGCCGCTCCGGACATTCGGTGCGTCCTATCGAACCGATTGTGAAGTGATCTTCTCGGAGCTTATGAGCAATATCATGCGCTACGCGCCCGGAACGGCGGAGATCATTCTCGAGCAGCAGGGTGATGAGTTCGTCCTTCACGTCCTCGACAAGGGCCCCGGGTTTTTCTTCGTGCCTCAGTTACCGTCCGATCTCTTCAGCGAAGTCGGTCGTGGACTATTTCTCATCGCTAACCTCGCACGCGACTTCAGCGTTGCTCGGCGCCCCGGCGGCGGAAGCCACGCCAGAGTCGTTCTTCTACAAGGAAATGGAGCGCAGCTCGCATGACCACCATCGACCGGACCCAGGAAGACGCACGCCTGGAAGCGGTGCGCCGCTACGATATTCTCGATACACCGCATGACGGCAATTTCGATCGCATCACCACCTTCGCGGCCGAGTTGTTCGACATCCCCATCGCGCTGGTCACTATCGTGGACCAGGATCGCATCTGGTTCAAGTCTCGCCACGGCTTGGAGGAAGTCCAAGAGATCCCGCGTGATCCCGGCCTGTGCGCATCCGCGGTTCTGGGCGATCGTCCGTACATCGTCGAGTCTGCGCGTAAAGACCCGCGCACGTTGGCGAATCCGCTTGTCTCCGGGAGTTTCGGGCTGCAGTTCTACGCGGCCGCGCCGCTGAAAACCGCGGATGGGCATCGCCTAGGTACGTTGTGCATCATCGACCGCGAGCCGCGAGTGTTCTCGCCGCGTCAAGCGGCCTTCCTCGAGCGTCTTGCGCAGATCGTCGTCGACGAGATGGAACTGCGCATCTCGGCCCTGCGCGCGATTCGCGAGGCGAAAGCCGAAGCGGTCTAGCCGTGGCGTTCCCCACGGATGGCTTGCGGCGCGGCAGATGGGCGCCTGGCGGACACCGTAACCAACGGTAGCAAGATGCCTCCCAAGGACCGAGCGCCCCGCACTCGGCCGCCTCGGGAGGCTCGTTCGCTACCCAGGTTGCCCGACGCGCCAGGCTTGTTGGGTTGCGTCGACTGACTCACTGGCCGCAGCGGTCTGCACCGGCAGGCCGATGGATAGCAACTCTTGCACGCAGGCCTCCGGAAGCGCCCTGCCGATCTCCATCACGCACGACGCGTAGTCCTCGAGATGGCGCTTGGCAAGCGACGCGACGTTCTCGCTGCCGAGCGCGTGCGCCGTGGCATGGAGCAGCGTGTAGCTCGCATTGCAGAGCGAGAGCGCCGTGTAGTCGTCGCGGAGCGCCTTCGAAACCTTCGTTTTGCGGACTTTGTCGATCGCGCCCGCGATCATGCCTTCGAACTGGCTGACGGCGCTCTTGATCGGCGAGGCTTCCTGCCCGCCTTCAGCTTTGAGCAGCGCGTCGAGCGCAGCGACGTGTCGGTCGACGAGACCGGCCAGTCGGACGACCAGGGCTTTGGCGTTGCGGAAATCGTTGAAGTCTTCGTCTTTGAGCTGGGTGTCGAACGGAATGCGGATGTGCCGTTCGAGTGCCAGCATGTCGCTGACGTAGGTGGCGATGCTGTGCTCGGTGTTGCTCATGTGTGATCCCCTCTTTCTTTGAGATGGAACCATGCCCGTGCGAGGGGTACGGCAAACCTGCCGAGTGCCGACCGCTCCTCTGGTTACGGCTGTCGCGTTGGCCACTTCGTCTACCGAAACGTGGGTCGCCATTTTCCGGCAATCGTATTAGGTAATCGTGCGGGGCGTTCTGTATTATCCTCGCCGGAGACGCTAGGTTTGGGGGTATGAAACGCGCAGCACGCTTAAGCACCATTCTCCTCTCCGCCCTCATTCTCGCAAGCTGCAGTGGCGGCGGAACGGTCCCGTCCCCGCCGGTGCCGACGCTCGCGCCTGGCGGAGGCACCGGGAAGGCCAGCATCACCCTCTCGTTCGCGATCGGAGCCGTGGGCGGCGCGGCAGTTCGCGCCGCGTCCTACGTCTCGCCGAAGACGAAGTCGATCGGCATCTACGTCACGACCGTCGGCGGTACTGCGCCGGTACCACCGATCGGCGCGACCATCGCCGACGTCGGTAGCGGTGCGTCGAGCTGCACCACGGCGGGGACCACGATCACGTGCACGCTCTCGGTAACGCTGCCCGCCGGCAGTGTCGGCTTGAGCATCCGCACGTTCCCCACGGCCGGCGCGCAAGGACCGCCGCTCTCTATCGGCGACACGATCGTCACCGTCGTCGCCGGCCAGACGGTCAACGCGCCGGTGAATCTGCTGCCGGTGGTAGCGCTCGCATTTACCAGCCTCTCGCCGTCGTCGCTACCGGGCAATCAGCCGGGCACGGCGACCCTGACGGTCTCCGCGAAGGATTCGGCAGGCGACGTCATCGGCGGGACCGATCCGTACTACTTGCCGATTACGGTCGTCACCGACGACACCGGCGGCCACGTGAGCGCGCAGCCCGCGCTGCCGGCCAAGATCACGGCGCCCGGCCAGCACATCACCTTCACATATGATGGTCTGAGCACGGCGAACGCCTTCCTCTACCGCTTCGCAACCGACGGCAACGCGATCGTCGATCCGATTCCCGGCGCGACCGGTGCGCTCACGCTCACACAAGGCGGCGAGTTCGTCTACGTCTCGACGCTGGCTGCCGATGCGGTCTACGTGTATGCCGCGGGTCCATCCGGATCGAACGCGCCCGTTCGCGTGATCGGCGGGACGAATACGACCATCGCAAAACCGATCGCAGTAGCGGTCGATAAGTTCGGTGCGGTCTATGTCGTGAACTATCAGCGCGACGTCACCGTATTCGCGCCGGGGGCAAACGGCAACGTCGCGCCGATCTTGACCTTCGGCGGTGGCACCGGGCACCCCGAATCGATCGAACTGCTGAATGGCGAAGATCCGGTCACGACCGGGCGCACCGTCGTCAGCGACTACTCGACGGCGCGCATCGAGTTCTACAATTCCATCTATCTCGCACCGCCGCTCCGAGGGGGCGCTACGTCGGAATCCGCAATGTATCCGGGAATGGCTGCGATTGCGACCTCACCGGTCAACGGGCAGGAGTGCTGGGCCGCCGATCCGATCTACGACAATCCATCGACGCAATGCAACAACGTTCCATCCGACGGACACAACTTTAGCGTTCCACAATCTACTTCGTACGGCTTGACATTTCGGGCAGACGGTTTGCTCGCGGTGGGGCGGCTGCCGAGCTATAGTTCGTACTATTCCGCCGTACTCACCTACGATATACCGGCTTCAAGCTCGAACTATACGAACTACCTGACGGCGAAGTACGATCTGCACGGACCCGCAACGCAGATCGACACTCCGTACCAGATCGCGTTCGACAAAGCCGGCAATATGTACGTCGCCAACGCCGGATCCTCGAGCGGCGGCGGGAGGATCACGGTCTACGCTCCGAACGCGACCGGTGATACCGCTCCGCTACGCACGATCGGGGGCTTCACTACGTCTACGGGAGTTGCCGTCGGGCCGTAGCCCTCTCGTCGATGCGAGTATCATGCTAGCATTCGATCTGTTTCGGCAGACCGTACTCGGCCACGACCTACTTGACGACCTTCACTTTAAGCACCATTTTCCCGTGGCCTATACCGCAATAAATGGCGCAGCGAGCGATAAAGGTGCCGATGTGTCCCGGAGTCACTTCGACGATCGTGGGTTTGGTGCCGATAGTGACGATTCGGTTCAAACCGATCTCTGGAATCGTAATTCCGTGGTTTCCTTTGCCGACGAAAACCAACTTAGCGCGTTGATGCACCTCGAGCGTTATCGTGCCGGGAGTGAACGAGAAGTTCTTGGCGTATATGTGTATTTGCCGTTCGCTCGCGATTGCCGGAGCGACCGACAAGGCCGTCAGTGCGATGATAAGGGCGGCGGATAGAAGTTTCACGTTGTGATGCCTTTCGATAGTTAGTGCTAGTTCGTAACGATGACCGTGAGTACCATGTTTTCGTGGCCGGCACCGCAGACGATTGCGCAGTGCAGTACGTACTTACCGGCTTTCTTCGGCGTCACGTTTATAGTTACAAATTTTCCGGGTTCCATCGCCGTGAGCGGAATGCCGAGATCTTTGGATTGGATGCCGTGGACGCCTTCAGTACTCGTGAGACGCAGGCGCGTGGTTTGGCCGACGTGCAGGGTAATGGTAGCTGGTGCAAATTTCCAATTCGAAGCGCTAACGTTCACGATGGGTTGCTGAACCGCCGTATTTGGTGCTACGACCGGCGCAGTGGGCGCGACGACAGCCGCAGTTGGCGCTGAAACAACAGCCGGGGAGGGCACCGCCGTCGCCACCGCTGCGGTTGCTGTGGGGACAGGTTCGCTCGCGCGACTTTGGAGCGGCAGGGTCCACCAGAGCATATAACTCCACGTAGGCGTCGTGTTCTGGGCCATCGCCGACTCGAGATACAAGTGCAGAAAGGGAGCGAGATGATAGGCGAAATCGATATTGCCGCTCTGGGTTTGCGTTCCCAAGCCATCGTTCTGGAACTCTTTGCGAAACGCGACGAGTGCTTTGTCTCCGATCGGCTCGTACAGTTCGATCGTGGCCGCAGTGCTACGCGCCGCGCCCAGGGGATTACCGAGGCCATCCTGGCCCGCGTTCCCGTCAAATCCCATCTGATACATCGCGAAGATGCCGGGGAGTTTACCGACCGGATCGCGCTGTACGTATGGCGTAAACGAGGTGTACTGATCGAAGCCGCCTTCGACCAGCGGTAGCGAGCCGCGCGCACCCATGATGCCGTATTCGAGCGGTTGCTCCGGATTTGCGTGAGCCAATCGCCACTGAAACGTTTTCTCGATATCCTGCGAGTACTTGCCAAAGTCACCCAGATCGCCTCCAGCGGCGAAATAGCCTACCTCGGCGTCCAGCGAGCCTTTCACGTACGCAAATTTGGAGCCCCAACGGTTTCCGTCGTTCTGGTACACATGTTCGCCGACCACTATTTCCGGCGTTGCAAAAGCAGCTAGGTCGAACCACTGACTCAGTGGCGACGCCGTCGTTCCAGGCATCTTGCCGACGAATAGGTGGCCGTTACGATGGAAGAGGTTGTTGTAGGTGACCCATGCGGTGTCCAGGCCGCCCGGCTGGCCGTCCTGATAGATCCACTGCTGCATGTGGAACGTGGTGTTCGCGTCGAGTGCGCCGGCGGCATGAAGAGCAAAGTTGCCTAACTCGGTCCTGGGCGACGCGGCGTCTTGCGAGTTGTGTGAATAGTTCGCCGATTCGCCGACCCAGAACGGCGTCGTGCGCTGCAGCGTGTGAGAGTCCAAGGTAGCATACCCGGTTCGCTGGATATACCGTCCGTAGGCGTTTAGCGTCGGGACTTGCGTATGACAGACTGAGCACTTCACGCCGAGGGCCTGCGCGAAGGGCGGCATCGCTAGCGCAGTACCGCGGACGATCACCGCCAACGCTGCGAATGCGAGCGTGAGGATAGTGATTTTCGCAACGAGGCTTTTCATGGGGGATCTCCTGAGGCGGAATTCGCCGATGCGTTGAGTTCCTGTACGGTCGGGCATGATTGTTGAAAGAGGCGATGGCGCGCGCGAATGTCATCCCGCAAGCGGCGCAAGAGATGTTCCAACGTCCGGACCGCCAGGCGCTCGCCGACGACGCGGTCGAAAAGATGTCCAGCCCAACCGCCCGGTGGTTGGTAAGTACCCTCGATCGCAAGAATCGAGCCGGGAGCCTGAGGGCGGACGCTAAGCGAGCCGTCAAACGACGGAAATACGAACCAGCGCGGCTTCCACGAAATCGCGAGCGCATCGTGTCGGCGCACCATATCGGCGCGATCTTCGACCAATTCCGATCGCGTCTCAACGGCTGCGCTCGTCGAAGCAAATGACTTCAGACGTAAGTCGGGATGCGCGTCAAAAAACGCCGACACATACTCGATGACGCTGCTAAAAGGAGCATCGAGGAGAATCGATCGGGTTAGATGCTTCACGCCGGGCTACTGTCGGGATGAGACCGCGAGATAGGGGCCGTCTCTCAAAAACCCGTTGGGGCTATGGCACAATTACCATTATTACGGGCTTTGCGCTCAGTATGCTCCTACGAAACCGAGATGTCTGTGCGCTTTAGTACAGGCTGCCCGCAGGCTCGGGCCCTCCACGGCCACACTAGCTGTCGCTGAAAAGTGCGGGGCGCGGATGCCCTTTCGCGAGCGGCGGCGGAGCGTTCGACTCGCTGAAGTCGTCCGTCCAGTGCCAGTTCCTTATTTCGGGCATGTCTTCAAGATGTTCACGAATATACGCCGAGTGTTCATAGAGTTTGGCGCGAAACTCCGAAATCGCCTTCGAAGCGCTCGCTTGGAACCGGGGGAGTTGGTTGAGTGCGTCGATCGCCAGATGATAGCGGCTCATCTCGTTGAGCACGACCATGTCGAACGGCGTGGTCGTCGTGCCGCGATCCATATAGCCGCGGACGTGAAAACGCGCCTCGTTGGATCGACCGTGAACGAGGGTATGGATTAGCCATCGGTTGTTGTGAAAGGCGAAGACGACGGGCGCGTCTTCGGTGAAGAGCGCATTAAAGGACATGTTATCCATGCCGTGCGGATGGTCGTCCGGTCGCATCAGCGTCATCAGGTCGACCACGTTTACGACTCTGACCTTGATGCCCGGAACGTGCTTCTGCAGGAGCCACGAGGCCGCGCATACTTCGATCGTCGGGACGTCGCCGGCACAGGCCAGGACCACGTCCGGCTCGCCGCCGTCGTCGTTGCTCGCGAACGTCCAGATCGACGCGCCTCGCGAACAATGCTCGAGGGCCTCGGCCATCGTCAGCCATTGCAGTTGCGGCTGCTTGCCGCAGGTGACGATGTTGACATAGTTCCGGCTGCGCATGCAATGATCGAAGACGCTCAGGAGGCAGTTGCTGTCGGGCGGATAGTACACCCGAATCGTCTCTTTTCTCCGCGCCAGCGCGTTGTCGACGAATCCGGTCGCTTGATGGCTGAAGCCGTTATGATCGTTCCGCCAGGCGTGGCTCGTCAGCAGCACGTTCAACGAGGCGATCGGGCGGCGCCACGCGAAATCGCGGCATTGCTCCAGCCATTTCGCGTGCTGGGTCAGCATCGAGTCGACGATCTGCGCGAACGCCTCGTACGACGACCACATGCCGTGACGGCCGGTGAGCAGGTAGCCTTCCAGCCAGCCTTCGCAACAATGCTCGCTCAGGACCTCGAGGACGCGCCCATCCGGGCCGAGCTTGTCGTCGATCGAGACCGTTTCTTCCATGAAGCGCCGGGTCGTCGCATCGAAAACGGCGTTCAAGCGATTCGAGTTGGTCTCGTCGGGACCGAACATCCGGAAGTTGTCGGAATTCTTTCTGATGACGTCCGCGAAATAGCTGCCCAACTTGCGAGGGGCTTCGGCGACCACTTGGCCCGGCCCGGGGATCTCGAGCGCATAGTCGGTGAAGTCGGGAAGATCGAGCGTATTCAGCAAGCGCCCACCGTTCACGTGCGGGTTGCTTCCCATGCGCCGATCGCCGGTCGGCGCGAGTTCGGCCAACTCGGCGATGAGCGTTCCGTTCGCATCGAAGAGTTCGTGCGCGCGATAGCTCTTCATCCAGCTCTCGAGGATCCGGAGATGTTCGGGATTCTCGCGAACACCCGCGAGCGGGACCTGATGGGCGCGGAACGTCCCCTCGATCGGAATTCCGTCCACTTCCTTCGGGCACGTCCACCCCTTCGGCGTGCGTAAGGCGATCATGGGCCAGACCGGCTGTTTTACGAAGCCGGTTCGGCGGGCGTCGGTTTGAATCACCTTGATCTCGGCGTAGCACGCATCGAGCGCTGCGGCGAAGAGCTGATGCACGACGAGCGGATCGTCGCCTTCGACGAAGTGCGGCTTGTAGCCGCGCCCGACGTAGAGCGCCTCCAAGTCTGCATCACTCGTTCGCCCTTGAACGGTCGGTCCGGATATCTTGTAGCCGTTTAGGTGGAGGATCGGAAGCACCGCGCCATCCTGCACGGGATTGAGGAAGCTGGCGGACTTCCAGCTACCCTCGAGCGGACAGGTCTCGGATTCTCCGTCACCGATCACACATGCGACGATGAGATCGGGGTTGTCGAATGCGGCACCGAAGGCGTGAAGGAGCGAATAGCCGAGTTCGCCGCCCTCGTGCATCGAATTCGGAACGTGCGGGCCGCAATGGCTCGGGAACCCGCCCGGCGTCGAGAACCTGCGGAAAAGCAGGCGCATCCCGTTCTCGTCCTGGGTGATCTCCTGATGCACTTCCGTGAACGTCCCTTCGAGATAGGAGTTCGCGTTCAGCGATGGGCCGCCGTGTCCGGGGCCGGAGATGTAGATGACGTTCGCGTCGTGCTCGTTGATCAGCCGATTCAAGTGAACGTAGATCAGGTTCTGCCCCGGCGAGGTGCCCCAATGTCCGAGCAATCGCGGTTTGATCTGCTCCGCCGCGAGCTGCTCGCGGAGCAGCGGGTTTTCGAACAGGTAGATCTGACCGATGCAGAGATAGTTCGTGGCGCACCAATAGCGGTGCATCTTGTCGAGCAGTTCCGGTGAAAGCGGCCCTGCCGGAACGGCTTCGCGCGCATGCGGCCCGCCGCTCGTCGCGACGGCCGTCGACAGTGCCACGTCGAACCCGAAGGCGGGTGCTGCGTCAGGTTTGGCGACGGTCGCGATTTCGTCAGCGAGCATGGTGGTGATTGTCCTTTCGGTCACGACGCGAGCGCAGCTTTCAGCGGCGCCGGCGTCTTCTTGGCTGTCGACTTCGTGCGATCGAAGATGCGATAGGCGAGCAGTTTGATCGGGTCGGTGAGGAGCGCGCAGATCACGGCATAGCCCCAGACGAAACCGGCCCAGCCCCAGCCGATCGGGGTCATGATGTGCAGCCCATAGACCGCCATCAGCGTCGCGAGCGCCTGCGTGCCGAACACCGCTATCAAGAGAACGGGGGCCGGGCGTGTGGACCAGAACGGGCCGCGCGTGCGCGTGAGGAAGATCGTCAAGTGCCCGGCTATGGAGAGCTTCAAATACATCAGCGTCTGGAGCTGCGGGTGATCCAGATGAAACACGCGATCGCCGAGGTAGAAGAGGCCGAAGGCGGCTATCGGACCGACGATTCCCAAGACGGTGGCGACGCCCAGCACCTGGCGCATGTCCCAGGCCTCGGGCGCATTCTTGTAGTGGACCCGATCATACGCGATGGAGATGATCGCCCCGTCGTTGAGGAGTGCGAGGATCACGATCATCACCGCGGTCACGGGGTAGAAGTTGAATACCAGGATCGCTAAAACCATGAACAGCAGGACGCGCAGCGTTTCGGCGATGCGATAGATGGCATAGCTGTTCATCCGCTGGAAGATGCGGCGGCTCTCTTTGACCGCGTCGATGATCACGGACAAGCCGGGCGCCAGTAGCACGATGGACGCCGCCGCGCGCGCTGCGTCCGTCGCTCCCGAGACGGCGATGCCGCAGTCCGCCTTCTTCAGCGCCGGTGCGTCGTTCACGCCGTCGCCGGTCATGCCCACGATGTGGCCGTGCTTCTGTAAGACGTCCACGATGTGGAACTTGTCGGCCGGGAAGACCTGAGCGAAGCCATCTGCTTTTTCGATCGATGCTACCGACTTGGCGGAATCCTGACCCTTCGCGTCGTGCAGGCCGCTTGCGTCGAGGACGTTCGTGCCGAGTCCGAGTTGCCGGGACGTCTCCCGAGCGATGGCCATCTCATCGCCCGTGATCATTTTTATCTGCACGCCCATCGCTTGCGCGGCGGTGATGGTCGCTTTGGCCTGCGGGCGCGGCGGATCGGAGAGCGGCAACACGCCGACGAACTGCCACTTGCCTTCTTGATCGGCCCGGGCTACACCGAGCGAACGGAATCCGCGCGCAGCGAAGTCGTCGACGGCCTTTTCGACGGCGGGTTTGACGCCTACGGCGTCGGTCGACATCTCCAGTATCACTTGGGGTGCGCCCTTGGCCACCCAGAATTGTTTTCCGTCCGGCGTCTTGATGGTGGCTTCGGTGCGCTTGTGCACCGGGTCGAACGGCTGGAAGTGGACGACCTGATAGCCCTTCAAGGCCTGATCGTCCTTGATGCCGCCGAGCACGGCCAGGTCGATAGTGTCCTTGTCTTCGGCGCGAGAAGCGAGCGCTGCGTCGAGAATGACCCGATCCGCCGGGATGTCGTTCACGCAAAACGGATCGCCCAGTTTCAATGTGTTCTCGGTCAGCGTGCCGGTCTTGTCCGAACACAGCACGTCGACGCCCGCCAGTTCCTCGATCGCCGCCAACCGCGTCACGATCGCCTGTTTTTTCGCGAGGAGACGCGCACCGACCGCCATCGTTATAGAGAGAACCGTGGGCATCGCAACCGGAATTGCGGCCACGAGGAGCACCAATGCGAATTCCAGCGTATCGAGGAGCGGGTCGCGACGGATGAGCGCGACGACGACGATCAAGAGAACGAGTGCGACTGCGAGCGCGATCAAATAATCGCCGATCTGCAGCACGGCGCGCTGGAAATGGCTGACGGTACGGACCTCTTGCACGAGCTGCGCGGTCTTGCCGAAATAGGTCTTTGCGCCGGTTGCGTAGACGATCGCGTCGGGTTCGCCTCGTCTCACGATCGAACCTGAAAATACAGCATCCCCGGGTTTGCGCGTGGCCGGCAGCGACTCGCCGGTCAATGCGGACTCGTCGACTTGGATCGGATCTCCGTCCAGCAGCCGAGCATCCGCTGGCACGATATCGCCCAGACGCATGCGGATGACGTCGCCGGGAACGAGGTCGGATGCGTTCGGATTGCTCCATTTCCCATCGCGGTGGACGCGGGCTTTTACCGCCAGCTTGGATTTCAGCGCGGCGATGGCGTTGCCGGCTTGGTGCTCTTCCCAGAAGCCGACGACGGCGTTGGAGCAGAGCAGCAGAAGAATGACGAAGAAATCAAGCCAGTGCCGGACGACTGCCGAGAGGATGACCGCCGCTTCGATCATCCACGGGAT
>JALYSX010000036.1 GCA_030854585.1 Vulcanimicrobiota bacterium | reverse complement strand
GATCCTGAGCGCATCGTCCCCCGAAGCCGGCATCGCGATCGTCGCCGGCATCACCACCGAGTTGGTGCGACAGGCCCAAGCGCGCCACGCGCTTGCGCCGACCGCGACCGCAGCCGTCGGGCGCTTGGTCACCGCGACCGCGCTGCTCGGCACCGCCCTCAAGGGCACCGAACGCATCTCGCTCCAGATCGGCGGCGACGGCCCGATCGGCAGTCTCTCAGCCGAAGCCTGGCTGATCGGCGAGAGCGTCGGGGCTCGGGCACGTGCGCGCAACCCACAGGCGGACCTGCCCCTGAACCACTACGGCAAGTTCGACGTGGTCGGCCTGATCGGCGCGGGCTCGCTCCAGGTCACCAAGTCCTATGATGTCGGACAGCCCTATGCCGGCGTGGTGCCGCTCTTCTCCGGCGAGATCGCCGAGGACGTCGCGTCGTATCTCGCCCAGTCAGAGCAGATCCCGAGCATCGTCGCGCTCGGCGTCTTGGCCGGTCCCGAGGGCGTGATCGCCGCCGGCGGTATCATCGCGCAAGTCCTTCCCGGCGCGGACGAGAAGACGATCGCGGCGCTGGAAGCGCGAGCGCTCGCGCTCCCGCCGGTCACGAGCTTGATCGCGAACGGGGCGGATGCGAAATCGCTGATGGACGCGCTGGTGGGCGACCTCACTCTGCGCGCGTTCCGTTCGGCGCCGGTCGAGTTCGCGTGTCTGTGCACGCGTGAGAAGGTCGAAGTCGCCCTGCTCGGGCTCGGGGCCGACGAGTTACGCGGGATGGCACGTTCGAAAGAGGTCTCCGATGCGTCGTGCGAATTCTGCGGTAAGCGTTACGAGTTCACCGCAGACGAACTCGACGAGCTCGTTCTACGATTTGGGAGCGAATAGAGCTGCGATCGACGGCGGCATGCGATACGGATCGATGCGCTGCCAGTAGGCTTCGCGCAACGCGAAGCCGTCGTTGTAGTACCACCAACCGCACTCGCAACGGATCGGGCGCGCGCCCGCGCTCGGATACGCGTAGACGCGGTGGCAGCGTTTGCAGACGAGCTTCTTCCCGGCGATCGCCGGTTCGGCTGTGTACGTGACGCCTGGGTCGGCCATTGACGCTTCTTCCTCTATGGTGTGATGCGGACGAACTTGCGCGAACCGACGGAGAGAACGGCTGGACCGCTCGCGGTCCAGGGCGCCTTCGGGTCATTCACGACTATACCATCCACCTTTACCCCGTTCCCCGAGATTAGTCGCTCGGCAGCGCGCTTGCTCTCTGCAAAACCCACCTTGACCAGCAACTCCGCGACTCGGGTGCAGTCGCCGCGGCTCAGATCGGCGATCTGCTCGATCGGGATCTCTTTGCGTTGGACGGTCCGCTCGAAATATTCGCGCGCCGCGACGCCCGCATCGACGCCATGATAGCGGCCGACCACGTCCTGCGCGATCTGCTTCTTGGCATCCATCGGATTGGCGCCCGTCGCGAGCGACGCGACCAGCGACGCGCACGCCTCTTTGCTGCGGAAGGCGGCGTAGCGCGCGTAGATCGGCATCGATTCGTCGCCGATCGACATCAACTTGCCGAACTGCGTCTGCGGGCTCTCGGTCACGCCCACGTAGTTGCCGAGCGACTTGGACATCTTCTTGTGCCCGTCGAGCCCGACCAGAAGCGGGACCATCGCACAGATCTGCGCGGCCTGCCCGTGCTCGCGCTGGTAATGTCGGCCCATCAGCAGGTTGAAAAGCTGATCGACGCCACCAAGTTCGACGTCGGACTCGACCATCACCGAGTCGTACGCCATCGCTATCGGATAGAGGAACTCGTGCAGCGAGATCGATTCGCCGCCCTCGTAGCGCTGGCGGAAATCGTTGCGCTCGAGCATCTGCGCTACCGAGACCTTGGCCGCGAGTTTGATGAAGTCGGCGGTCGTGAGCGGCGCGAGCCATTCCGAGTTGTGGCGCACGGTGATGCGATCCATATCTAACACCTTTGCGGCCTGCTCGGTATAGGTGTGCATGTTCGCTTCGATCTCGTCGTCGCTCAACTGCGGACGGGTCTCGTTCTTGCCGCTCGGGTCGCCGATCTTAGCGGTGAAGTCGCCGATGATCAAGGTGACGTTGTGCCCGACCTCGGCGAAGCGCTGCAACTGGTTGAGCACGACCATAAAGCCCAAGTGCAGATCCGGGCTGGTCGGATCGATCCCGAGCTTGACGTTGAGCGGCCGCCCGAGCTTGAGGCGCGCCTCGAACTCCGGCATGGTCTCGACGTGTTCGAACCCGTCGAGCAGGTACGCCGGGTCGGCGAAATGTGGATGTGGACTCATGCTTACGCGTTTAGTTCGATGATGGTCACGCCACCATCCCCCTCGTCGGCGTTGCCGTAGCGAATGCTCTTGACGCCCGGGTAGTCGCGGAGAAACTCTTGCAGGCCGCGGCCGAGCATGCCGGTGCCCTTGCCATGGATCAATCGGAGCGCTTCGCTCCCGCCGAGCATGGCGCCGTCGAGCCAACGCTCGACCACCGGCTGGGCGTCGACGAAGCGCTGTCCGCGCACGTCGAGCTCGGCCATGGTGCGCGTCGAGGCCTCGAGTCGGGCGCTGCTGCCCTCGCCACGCGAACGCGCCTTTTCGGCACGTGGGCCGCCGAGGCGTTTGAGCTCGGCCTTCGGGACGACCGTCTTGAGCGCGCCGAGCGCGATCAGCGCGCTCTCGCCGTAGTCCTCCGCGAAAACACCCTCACGATCGAACGACGCGACGTGCACCCTGTCGCCGACCGAAAACGTAGTGACGGACGGCGCTGTCGCCGGAGCCGGCACGATTCCGAGTTCGCGCCGCATCGCCTCGATCGAACGATCCATCAAGGCGCTCTGCGAGGACGTCACCTTCGGGCGGCTCGCGTTCTCGGTCGCGCGCCGCCGGAGCTCTGCGACGAAATCGCGAAGCGCCTTGGACATCTGTTCTTGGGCCTTCTCGGCGAGCGTCGACCGCTCGCGATCGAGCGCCTCTTTCGCGGTACGCGCTTCGCTCTCACGG
>JALYSX010000024.1 GCA_030854585.1 Vulcanimicrobiota bacterium | reverse complement strand
GAGTACGCGTGCCGCAAAGAGGCCGACGCCGCGGGCGATCACAACGCGAAGAGCTGACGATGCCGCGCGTTACGGGGATCGGCGGCATCTTCTTTCAAAGCCGCCGATCCCGCGGGTCTCGCCCGCTGGTATGAAAAGCATCTCGGCGTCGAGTTGTGCGGCGGCAGCATGTCGATCTTTCGCTGGCACGACGACCCGCGCGAGCGCGACGGGACCACGGTGTGGTCGCTGTTCGCGCGCGACGACGACTACTTTCGCAGCGACCTGCCGTTCATGGTGAACTACCGCGTGGACGACCTCGACGCGCTGCTCGCCGCACTGCGCGCCGAGGGCATCGCGGTCGACGACCGCACCGATGAAAGCGACTTCGGCAAATTCGGCTGGCTTACCGATCCTGAGGGGAACCGGATCGAGCTGTGGCAGCCGCCGGGCTGAGCGCCAATTCTGCTACTTCCTCAGGACCGGCCGGCTAAGAATTCCTGAGAGAAGGGGACGTCACCGCTTCGCGGATATTGAGAAACGGCAGCGGGGCCCAATCTCTCCACGGAACCGGATCAACTCCAGGATCAACGGAAGTCACGACCCTCTACGAGTCCCTGGCCAAGGCTCGCGACGCAACAAAGAGAGTCCATATAATGGGAGGCTCGCTAACGGCGCTCCTAAAGAGATCCAGGCTAACGTGTCGTCAGGAGCTTCGGCGAAACTTACTGCGGCCCAAACCACAACGATGACAAGCGTTAGGTTTGCAAGCTGCAAGAACAACGCTCGCCCTGAGAAAATCAGCATCCCTACTCCGAATGCAAGAGCCGTCGTAAAGTTAATGATTGCGAGCCAATGCATTGCTATTGCCTCGTACGAGCTCGGACGCTGCGCAGCATCTACCGACAAGCAGGATGGCCGCTATGAAGTACGCCGTAGTGATCGAGCCGACCGGAACGGGTTACTCCGCCTACGTGCCTGACTTGCCGGGATGCATCTCGACTGGGGCGACGCTCGCTGAAGTCGAGAGCGGGATCGTCGAGGCAATCACGCTGCATTTGCGGGGCCTACGCACGGACGGGGATCCGATTCCGGAACCGCGGACCGTCGCCGAAATGATCGCAGTCGAAGCGGCGTAGACACGGAGCAGCCGACAACGGCGCGTACTCACGCGATAGCGACTGATGTCTGCCGCCGAAAACTACGTTGCCACTCGGCGCACCATGGTATCGGCGAGAAGCGCGCACGCGAACTGCTCGCCCAAGGGGAAACCGAAGGCCGAGCAGTCGCATAGCGGCGCTCCGGGAACGACATCCGTAGACACCCCGAAGGGGCCGTCGGCGACGTTGGAGGCTGTCGGCTCCATCCTCATATCGGCGCGCAGCGGACCCGTTGTTATCCAAGCGGCCGGCGGAACTCGCTTGTGCACCTTCGTACCGGCCGCACCGGAGTAGGATTTCGCGCTTGCGGCGGCTTGGCCGGTCAGGGCGCGAATCCGCTCGACTACGCAGATGCGAGCGTGTCGGTGCCTGTCCGCGGACCCTCGAACGTTGCCAGCATGGCCGTGATCTCGTCGGCCGGTTTTGCTTTGCTGAAGAGATAGCCCTGAGCCTCGGAACATCCGTGGGCTCGCAGCCGCCTCAGTTGGCCGCGCGTCTCGACCCCCTCCGCCACCGTCGAGATGCCCAACGTATTGCCGATCCCGACCACGGCCCGCACGATCGCCTCGGACTCCGCGCGCTGGAGCAGATCGCCTACGAACGACCGGTCGATCTTGATGCGATCGAAGCGGAAGCTGCGCAAGTACCCCAGCGACGAATAGCCGGTGCCGAAGTCGTCCAGCGAGATCCCGACGCCCAGCCGGCGCAGCTCGTTGAGCACCGCCAGCGTGCCGTCACTCTCTTGCAGGAGAGCGGATTCGGTGAGCTCGAGGTCGAGCCGTTGGGCGGGCAGACCGGATTCGTGCAGTGCGTTGCGGACCGTCTCGACGAACTTCGCGCTCTTGAACTGTATCGGTGAGACGTTCACGGAGAGCCGAATCGCCGGCGGCCATAGCGAGGCTTGCCGGCAGGCCTCGCGCAGCACCCACGCGCCTAACGGCACGATCATCCCCGTCTCTTCGGCGAGCGGAATGAACTCGTCCGGATAGACCAAGCCGCGCTCCGGATGCTGCCACCGTACGAGCGCCTCGAGGCCGACGATCGCGTCGGACGTCAGGCTCACGATCGGCTGGTAGAATACCTGGAATGACTCCTCAGCGAGCGCCGCGCGCAGTTGCGCCTCCGTGTCTATCCGCACTTGCCGGTGCACGGCCATCTGGGGGTCGAACAGACGGTATGCTCGGCGCCCCTCGGCTTTCGCGCAGTACAGTGCCGCATCTGCATTCTTGAGCAACTGATCCGGGAGCAGACCGTCCCTGGGC
>JALYSX010000006.1 GCA_030854585.1 Vulcanimicrobiota bacterium | reverse complement strand
CGTGACGATCGTCGTCGGCAAAGATCTGGCGGTCGCCGAAGCGGCGCTCTCGATTCCCGGAGCGGCGCTGCCGACCTCGAAACCTTGACGATTCGCGTTCGGTGGATCGTGACGCTGGTCGTCGCGGGTCTCTTCGCGCTCGTAGCGTGGCGGCTCTTCGTACATACCGGGGCGCTGGCGAAGCCCGCACTGATCGTGCCCTCGATGAACGCGCACGAAGCGCTTTCGCCGGATCTCGGTGCGCGCGTCGACCGTCTTCTGAACGAACGCAAGGAAGCGAACCGAACCGATCGTCCAAAACTGATCGCGCTCACCTTCGATGACGGACCGTATCCGGTCTTCACGCCGTTACTGCTCGCGGAACTGCGCGCACTCCACGTGCCGGCGACGTTCTTCCTGATCGGACGGGATGCCGAACAGTGGCCGGAACTGACGCGGCGCATCCGCGCCGATGGCAACGAGATCGCCGACCACACCTATTCACATCCGGATCTGGACGAAGAGACCGACGCGCAGGTTCGGGCGGAGATCCTCAAAGGTCGCGACACCGTCTGGGCGATCGCGCCCGACCCATCGCTTCGCACTCTGATGCGCCCGCCGCACGGCCGCTTCAATGAGGGCACGATAGCGGTCGCGCAGTCGTTAGGGTATCAGGTAGTCCTGTGGACCGACGATTCCGGCGACTGGCGGACGCTCACCGCCGACGAGATCCGGCACCATCTGCTGGCGCACGCGACCTCCCCGGAGATCGTCCTGCTCCATTCGGGTAAGCTAGCCACCATCGAGGCGCTGCCCGAGGTGGTGGCCCGGTTCCGGGCGGCGGGCTACCGTTTCGTCACCGCCGGCGACCTGATCCGCCAAGTTCCGGCAGAATCGATCAACCATCCGGCCAAAGGCCCAGTCTAAATTCAAGGAGTCCGTGGTAGAATGCCCCGTCAGATCATCGATACGGCGAGCAGTCGGCCCCGGTACGTCCGGCGTCGGGCCATCCAGGGTGCCATTCTGGTGGCAGTGCTCATCGCGATCGCAATCGGCCTCTACCTGACCCTCGGTCATCGCGAGGGAGTCGTCGTCCACGGTGCCCTTGCCCCCGTTTCAGCCGGAATCCAGGAAACCGCCCCTGCGGTCGAGGAATCTGGCGCGTTCCATTCTAGGAGATCACATGCTGCGTAGGCTTTCCCTCGGACTCGTCGGCTTGAGTCTTGTTGCTGCGGTTGCGGCCTGCAACTCAAGCGCCTCCACTGCCCTCAACGGAGGGCTCGGAATCGGTCCGAATTTCCCCTCGCTCACCCTCTACGCGGCCAACAGCACGCAGAACGCGGTCGGCATCTATCCGCCCACGACGGCGACCGGCTCCGGACCCGCGTATCAGATCGGCGGCTCGAACACCACCATCTCCGGACCCCAGTATCTCGCGTTCGACGCGTCGAGCAATCTCTTCATCACGAACTACAACGCCAGCACCGGCGCGAGCGGCGTCGTGACGATCAAAGCTCTCGCGACCGGCAACGTGTTCCCGATCGGCGGCTTCACCTATGCGAACATGGGGCGCGTGCGCGGGATCGCGATCGATAATGCGCTCGGAACGGCGGCGCTCGCGTCGGTCGATACGTCTGCGACCAGCCCGGCGGCGCCGAGCCAGGTACAACTCTTCCCGACGGGCTCTTCGGGCGGATCCGCGCCATATCTCGTCATCACCGGCGCGGCCACGGGACTGAACGTTCCATCGGGTATCGCGATCGACTCGCACCACGCGATCTTCGTCTCGAATCAGCAGGGTGCATCGGTCGAGAAGTTCGTCGTGCCGACGCCGACGCCGACGCCGAGCGGCACCGCAACGCCGACGCCGACGCCGACCCCGGCTCCGACGGCGACGCCGGCTCCGACCCCGACGCCGGTCGGCCCGACCCCGACTCCGATGCCGACCCCCGTCCCCGCCTACTTCGACAATCTCGCGCCGGTCGCGACCATCTCGGGGGCGCTCACGATGCTGATGAATCCGACCGGTCTGGGTCTCGATGGCGCCGGAAACATCTACGTCGCGGATGCCGGTCGCAAGGCCGTCCTGGTCTTCGCCGCAGCCGCGAACGGCAACGTGCCCCCGACCGCCAACATCTCCGGCGCGTTGACTGGCTTCGTCTCGCCGAGCGACGTCAAGGTCGATTCGGCCGGAAGGATCTACGTCGCCGATAGCGGCGCCGGCAAGATCTTCG
Source organism: Vulcanimicrobiota bacterium (assembly GCA_030854585.1). GTDB lineage: Bacteria > Vulcanimicrobiota > Vulcanimicrobiia > Vulcanimicrobiales > Vulcanimicrobiaceae > JALYSX01. The sequence goes on along the minus strand of JALYSX010000006.1, from coordinate 3,525 downwards.
TGTTCGCCGCCGGCGCGAACGGCAACGTCGCTCCGACGTCGACCTTCACCTCGCCCGGTACGCTCGTGGGGATCGGACTCGCACCATAGTTGAGAATGCATCGAACGCGACGGTAGCGCTGATGCGCGCCGTCGTCGCATTGGCCGACGGCTCCTCAGATGAAGGCCGCGCCCGTGCGATTGCCGACGGCGCTCGGCATATCGCCGGCGCTTCGGTTGCAGCGATGCTATTTTCGGACGATCGCTCGATTTCGGTCGACGATGCGTCCGAACCGGTCTTCGCCCTACGCGAGACCTCGCCGGAGGTCCGAAGACTCTTCCTTCACGCGCTCGAACGGTTCGCCGTTCCGGGCGCGTTCTTCGTCCCGGCGGGGCAGGCGCGTGCGCTGGTCGGCATGTCGGCGACGATCTCCAAGCGCGGCCTGCTCTTCACGCATATCGAGCTCGACGGGCGCGTGCTCGGAACGATCGCGGTGGCGAGCGACGCACCCGACGACGAGAAGGTGGCCGGCATGCGCGCTTACGCCGACGCGGTCGCCCGCCTGATCGGCGCCCGTCGCGAGGTCTCGCAATCGCAGCGCGAATCGCGCGATAGCCGCGTTCTCGCGCTGGTCGACGAGCGTATACGCCGCGCGGTCGAGAGCGACGACCTGCTCTTCACGATCGCCGAAGCCGTCTGCGAAGGGTTTGCCGCCGAACGCTGCGCGATCTTCGAGTGTAGCATCACCGACGGAAACCGCGCTCGCACGCTCGCCGTTGCCGGTGCCGGCACGCGCACGTTGCCCGCGGTCGTCTCGCTCTGGCTCGAACCCGAAGCGATCGCGCGCGCGCTCGGCACCCGGCGCGCGCTTGCGGTCCCGCTCGCTCGCGACGGTCGCGTAGAACAGATACTGGTAGTCGGCTTTGCCGACGACGTGGTCGACGAGTCGGCCGCGGCCGCCCTGCGATCGGTCGCAGCCCACGTCGGTTTGGCCCTCGCGAACACCCTGCTCTACGAACGAGAGCGTGACCGTCGCGCGCGCGCCGAAGCCCTCGAGCGAATCGTGCGCGTGCTGCGCGACACCCAGTCGCTCGAAGAAGTCTTGCTGGTCTTCGTGATCGCAGTGACGCACGAACTGCCGATCGACTGTGCGGCCTACGAACACGACGGCGACGGCTATCAACGTCGGGCCGTTCGGATGCGCGCGCACGGCGTACCCGAGCCCGCCGAACGGATCGACCTCGGCAGCCTCGCGCCGTTCTTGGATACGGACGAACCGACCGATTCGGCGGTCTTGCCGCGTGCGCTGCGAGAACGCGTCCTGGCCGGTCGCGCGGGCGTGCTCGTGCCGCTTCATGTCGAAGGCGCGCCCTGGGGAGCGCTCGCGTTTCCGGTCGACTCGTCGGTCGCCGCGTGGCAACCCGACGAACGCACCACGTTCTTCCGGACGCTCGGTTCGCATTTGGAACTGGCGCTCGCGAATGCGCGCGCTTTCGATCGCGAACAGCATCATGCGCAAGAGCGAGCGACATTGGCCGAAGCCGCGCGTACGATCCTCAGCTACACGACGTTGCGCCCGCTGGCGGATGCGATGTGTCGCTTGGCCGCAAATCTGGTCGGTGCTCCGCGCGCTTGCGCGGTCCGCGCCGTGGCCGACGGTTTTCTGCCGATCGGCGTCTTCGGCGTCGGCGCCGACGAACTCGCCGAACGTTTTGCGACGCGCCGGAAGAGCCGCTCGATCGCCGAGGAGCGGGTCGCCGGGGATCGCCGACGCCTGCGCGTCGCCGAAGGCGAAGGACACGTCGGCATTCCGCTCGCGCGCACGTCTAGCGAGACCGGCGAGCCCGAAGCGGTCGAAGCGTACCTGATCGTCGAGACGCCCGGCGAGCGGTTCGGACGCGATGCATTGCGCCTGCTTCAAGAACTTGGCGCGCTCTTCGCGCTCGCGTTGCGCAACCTGGATCTCTACGAAGAGACCACCCGCGCAAACGTGGCGCTCCGCGAATCGTCCGAGTTCAAGGACGATCTTATCGCGATGCTCGCCCACGATTTCAAGGGGCCGCTCACGGTCGTGCTCGGATACTGCGAGCTACTTCTCGAGACGTCCGAAGAGTCGCGCGACGAGGTCGAGATGATCTTCGCGCAGACCCAGCGACTGGTCCGTCTCTCCGAAGATGCGCTCGTCCTCGCGCAGACGCAGACCGACGGTTTCTCGCTCGATCGTTCGACGGTCGACTTCGGCGCGTTCGTGCGCGACTGCGTCGAAGGGATCGGCGCGCTCGACACGCGAGTGCGCTTGAACACGCCCGACGAATTGCTCTGGGTCTCGCTCGACTCCCAACGCTTCCGGCACGTCGTCGACAATCTGCTCTCGAACGCATTGAAGTACTCCGAGGACGACGTGCAGTTGACGGTCCGCCGCCAGGGCGACCGCGCGGTGTTGGAAGTGGCCGATCGCGGCATCGGGATCCCGGACGGAGAACTGACCAGCGTCTTCACGCGGTTCGGCAGGGCCACCAACGCGCGCTCTCTGGGGGTGGCCGGAACCGGGCTCGGGCTCTACGTCTCGCGCAAGATCGTGGACGCCCACCGCGGCTCGATCTCCGTCCAATCGAAGCTCGATGAAGGCAGCTCCTTCACGGTCAGTCTGCCACTCGCGCCGCCCTCCGACTTCCGTCGCCGGGGGCAACCTTTAGAATTGGAGAACGATAGTAGCTGGTATGGCATTTCTCAAAACGCTCTTCGACGGTAACGAACGCGACGTTGCGCGCCTGCGCAAGACGGCGGTGGCTGTCAACGCGCTCGAACCCGCGATGCAAGCGCTCTCGGACGACGGCCTGCGGGCCAAGATCGTCGAGTTCCGCGAACGCCTCGCGGCAGGCGCTACGCTTGCCGATATGCTCGCCGAGATCTTCGCGGTCGTCCGGGAGGCCGGCGTTCGTACGCTTGGAATGCGCCACTTCGACGTGCAGATCATGGGCGGCCAGGTGCTGGTCGAAGGCCGGATCGCCGAGATGCGCACGGGCGAGGGCAAGACCCTCGTCGCAACGTTGCCGGTCGTCGCGCGCGCGCTCGAGGGCAAAGGCGTCCACGTCGTCTCGGTCAACGATTATCTCGTCAAGCGCGACTCCGAATGGATGGGTCAGCTCTACACCTTCCTCGGCCTGACGGTCGGAACGATCCAGCACGGTCTCGAACCGGCCGAACGCCGCGACATGTACGCGCGCGACATCACTTACGTCACCAACAACGAAGTCGGATTCGATTACCTGCGCGACAACATGGCGTGGCAGGTCGAAGACCTCGTCCAACGCGAGCTGCACTTCGCGCTCGTCGACGAAGTCGATTCGATCCTGGTCGACGAAGCCCGCACGCCGCTCATCATCAGCGGCCCATCGCAAGAGTCGACCGAGCTCTACGACAACTTCGCGCAGATCATCCCGCGCCTGAAGAAGGACGAGGACTTCACGGTCGACGAGAAGGCGCACGCCGTTCCGATCATGGAGTCGGGCGTCGCCAAGGTCGAGAAGATGCTCGGTGTCGGCA
>JALYSX010000002.1 GCA_030854585.1 Vulcanimicrobiota bacterium | reverse complement strand
CCGGTCCCCGGCGCGATCAACGTGATGAACGCGCTCGCGGCGATCGCGGTCGCGCGCGAACTCGGCGTGCCGTTCGCAAAGATCGCATCCGGCCTCGCGGCGTTCCGCGGCGTGCGCCGGCGCTTCGATATTCTCGTGCGCGATCCACGCATGACGGTGGTCGACGACTACGCCCATCACCCGACCGCCGTTCGGGCGACCATCGCCGCCGCCCGCGGGTACCACCGCGGACCGATCGTGGTGGCCTTCCAACCCCATCGCTATTCGCGCACGCAGCACCTCGCGCGCGATTTCGCCGACGCTTTGCGCGGTGCCGATAGCGTCTACCTCGCACCGGTCTACGCCGCCTCCGAAGCGCCGATCCGCGGGATCAGTGAACGCTCGATCGGCGAACCGCTCGAAGGCTTCGGCACGCGCGTGAGCTACGTCGCCGACGTCGGGGAGCTGGAAGCGCGCATCTACGCTGAAGCGCCCGCCGGGTCGCTGGTCCTGATGCTCGGCGCCGGCAATATCACCGAGATCGCCGAGCGGCTGGCCGCGCGCGTGCGCGACTCCGCGAAGACGCCGGCATGAGCGCGACTACCGCGAATGCGACCGCATCGATTCTGCGCGCGAGCGATCGCGACGATCTGCGCGCGATCTGCGGCGACCGTACGACCTTCGACGAACGGCTCGGGCCGTACACATCGTGGAAGATAGGCGGCCCGGCCGATGCGTGCTTGGTCGTCGAGAGCGAATCGGAACTGGCCGAGATCATGCGTTTCTGCCTGCGTCGCAAGATGCCGTGGTTCGCACTCGGAAGCGGTAGCAATCTGCTGGTCGGCGACGGCGGGATGCGCGGACTGGTGCTACGCTTGGCCGGCGCGTTCGCGGAGATCGACGTCGAGACGCGGGGCGAAGAGGTGTTTGTTCGCGCGGGTGCCTCGGCCGATATGGCGTTGATGACGGCCAAAGCCGCGTCCCGGGGGGCGGTCGGCATCGGATCGCTTGCGGGGATTCCGGGTCGCGTCGGGGGGTCGTTGCGTATGAACGCCGGCACCGATCGCGAGATCGGCGAGTTCGTGCGAGACGTCTGGGTGCAGTCGCCGTCCAAGCCGGAGCCGCACGCCGTCTCGGTACAGTACTACTATCGCCACACGACGCTCGCCCGCGACGCGATCGTCTCGCGCGTGACGCTGGCATTCGAACGAGGCGATCCGAAGGCGGTGCGTGAGGCGATGCAGGAGCGGCTGAAGCGCCGCAAGGCGACCCAGCCGATCGCGCTCCCGAACGCGGGCTCGTGCTTCCGCAATCCCGAGGGCGACAAAGCCGCGCGTCTGATCGAAGCGGCCGGTGCCAAGGGATGGCGCGAGGGCGGAGCGGAAGTCTCGCCGCTGCACGCCAACTTCATCAATAATGTCGATGGTGCAACCGCGCGCGACGTCTCCGCATTGTTGGCTCGGGTACGGCGCGCCGTGTACGAGCAGTTCGGCGTCGAACTTCAGCTCGAAGTCCATCTCGTCGGCATCTTTATCGCAGAACAAGAAGAGAGAGCCTCATGAAATCTAGGCGCGCTGCCAAGGTCGCGGTCGTTATGGGCGGTTCCAGCTCCGAACGCGAGATCTCGATCCAGACGGGATCGGGCGTGATGCGCGCGCTTCAGACGCTCGGCTACGACGCGCAATCGCTCGACTTCGACTCGAACTTCATCGACGCTGTCCGCACGCTCGCACCCGACGTCGTCTTCAACGCGCTCCACGGACCGGGCGGCGAGGACGGACAGGTGCAGGCGCTGCTCGATTACCTCGGCATCGCGTACACCGGGAGCGGCGTCGAAGCAGCGGCGCTCGCGATGGACAAACATCTCACGAAGAAGCTGATCGGCGCCGAAGGTCTGCCGACGGCCGCCTGGGATCTGTTCGATCTTTCGGGCGGAACGTTGCCGTTACTGCCCGGTTCGCTCGACCTGCCGCTCGTGATCAAGCCGCGCTACGAAGGTTCGTCCTCGGGGGTCTCGATCGTGAAGACCCACGAACAGTGGACCAATGCGATGCTGACCTCTGCAAAGCTATTCCCGGCGGTGATGGCGGAAGAGTACATCGAGGGTCGTGAGTTCACGTGCGGCGTTCTCGGAGAAGAAGCCCTGCCGGTCATCGAGATCATCGCCAACAAGGACGACTTCTATAGCTACGACGCGAAATATGCGCCCGGTGGTAGCACGCACGTCGTGCCCGCCGAGATCGACCCCGATCTCTCGGCGCGTCTCCAGATGCTCGCCCTCTCGGTCCATCGCTTGATCGGGCTGCGCGACTACTCGCGCACCGACTTCATCGTGAGCAAAGAAGGGCGCCCCCAAATTCTCGAAGTAAACGCACTCCCCGGCTTGACGCCGACGAGTCTGCTCCCCGACGCGTGTCGCGCGGTCGGGATCTCCTACGAAGCGTTGATCGATCGATTGGTCGGCTACGCACTCGCTCGGACGGAGCCCCGTGCGGCGCTCGCTTAGCGCGGCCGAAGACCGCTACTTTTTGACGTAGCTCGCTTTGTCGTCGGCGTCGAGCATGTCGAGCAGGGTTGCGTCGTGCGGGAGGGTTGAGGCGACCGGATACTTCGCGACGAACTCGGGATCGTCGATGCGATCGCCGACCGTGCGGGCGGTCAGCTTCTCGTTAATCTCGGGATACATGGCCGCATCGGAACGCGCACGCACCCACGTGACGACGTC
>JALYSX010000379.1 GCA_030854585.1 Vulcanimicrobiota bacterium | reverse complement strand
GCAATGGCCCGCGCATCGATGCGGCAAGCACCTGCGCGGTCATGTCGTGCAACGCGAAGACGTCGGCGAGCTGCCGCACGACGGTCATGCCGTCTTCATTGATGTCGTCGAGGCGGCCGACGAACGGGCTGATGAGGCTCGCGCCGGCCTTCGCTGCGAGCAAGCCTTGGTTCGTACTGAAAACCAGGGTGCAGTTCGTCGCGATGCCTTCTTTCGCCAAGCGTGAAATCGCTTCAAGCCCCTCTTCGCTCATCGGAATCTTCACCACGATGTTGGAAGCAATCTTCGCAAACGCGCGGCCTTGCGAGAGCATACCGTCCACGTCGGACGCGACGACTTCGGCCGAAACCGGGCCGGGCGTGATCGTGCAGACTTCGGCCAGGATCGACTCGTACGAGCCGGCTTTCGCCTTGGCGAAAAGGCTTGGATTCGTCGTCACGCCGTCGAGCACGCCCCAGCGCGCCGCGGTGCGGATATCGTTAACGTCGGCTGTGTCCAGAAAGATCTTCACGCTCGCGCAGCAACCTTGGTGCCCGCGATCAGAACGCGGTCGCCGAAAACCCTCGCGCGGAATGCCGGCTGCGGATAGGCGCTCGGGCCACGGATGATACCCCCATCGCGAACGCAGAACTGCGAGCCGTGCCAGGGGCACGTCACCACGTCGCCGTTCAGCGTCCCCTCGTCGAGCGGACCGCCTTGGTGCGCGCATACTGCCGCGATGGCGTCGACCTCGGTGCCACGGCGCACGAGCAGGACCGGGTAGCCGTTGGCATCGACGCGGCGCATGCCGCCGTCGGGGATCTCGGAGAGCGCCGCGACGTCGACCTCGCTTTCCGGCGGGTCCGCGGCATGCGCGTGGTTCACGCCGATCTGCATGTCGAGCGAGATCGCGCCGCCGTAGAGTGCGCCGAGCGTGACGACCGCGTAGCCGACCGTCGAAAGCACCATGCCCAGCCTTTCCGCACGCCCTCGTGCAAAAAACGAGGATGCGTAGAGTGCCGTCGCCGTGCTGTTGAGCGCTGCGTGCGCGACGCCCAAGCGCCGCGGCTTGCCGGAGGTATCGAGCCAGTCCGTCACGCCGCTGAGGGCTGCGCCGACGGCGCCCAGCAATCCCACGCCGACGGCGATCTTCGCCCCGCGTCGTTCGCCCACCAGGTCCAGCACCAGCGCAGCGGTCCATGCGCCGACGGGAACGTCGGTGATCGCGGGGTGCAAGGGATGGCCCAACCACGTCCCGTTGAGCGCGTCTTTGACGCGCTGCCCGGTTCCACCGGCGCCGGAATAGACGCCATTGACCGTGCCGGCAAGCGCATCGGCTGCTTGGTCCAGGCCCGGCACGGCGAGCGCCGCTTCAACAAGATCTTCGGAAATCGGCGGCATGGGGATCACGTACCCAAACCGGAGGCGTTCGGTAGGCGTGCGTTCAATAGGTTGAATCGAGCGGGACTCGTATCGTGACGCATCCGTCACGCACGTCGACGGCAAAAGTCCGAAGCGGAATCACCGCCGGGAGCGCAAGCACGGCCCCCGTGGTCACGTCGAACACCGCACCGTGTCGCGGACACGTGATGCATTTGCCGTCGAGCCAACCCTGATCGAGCGGCGCGCCGTCATGCGTGCAGACGTCCTCGACGGCGTAGATCGTTCCGTCGACGTTGCACAAGAGGACGTCGAGGCCCGCCGCGGTCACGCGCCTGGTCGCTCCGAAGGGCACATCGCCCACGTCCCCGCACGCAGCCAGGTCGGACATCGTGTTCCGCATTCACTGAACCGACGATACCGGCCTTCCGGGAAGGCGCTCATTTGGTTCGCCGCTTCGGTCCCGGCGATATGCTATGCTGGTCGCCGAAGAACACCTCAGATGTCGCGAATTTCCTGAAGCCGCAGACTCCAATGCACGTTTGCGGCCGGAACCGCGATCGCACCGTACTTCGAGGCAGCGCTGCATGGAATTCGTTACCAATATCGCGCCGACCGACATGGTCGGAATCCGGTTGATCGCCGAGTCAAATCAGTTCGCGATCTATGCGACCGGCGACGCGACGTATCTGTTGGTCCATCGCCATGCCGGCATGCCGTGGACGGGGCTGCTCCTCTCGGGTGACGGGCTGTTCCGAATCACAGGGCTACTGGTCGAAGCGACGCGCGATCTGTACCGGGACGTCGCGGCGTGCCTTTCGCCCGCGAATCGGGAGCAACCGCCGTTCGAATCGGTCGCGATCGACGCGGCGGTTTTCAACGAGCCGCCGGATAGCGCTGCGGAGCGAAAGGATCTCTATCAGGACGACCTGACGGAAGAGCGTCAGATCTCGCCCGTATTGCGAGAGGTCCTCGCGTCGAACCTCGTGTTGGATCCGCAATGAGCCAGCCTCCGGTGATGCACGATCATCGTCGGAGGATATCGTGACGCCGCGACGGACGGGGCGTACCGGTAAGGCACGAGCCACTGCTCCGACGGCCGCGGCGTCGGATGCTCACGCGAAGACGCAGCGCTTTTCCGCAACGGTGCCCGTCGTGATGCCCTATCGCCTTGATCTCACGGTCAACGCGTTGCGTCGCGTGAGCGAGAACGTCGTCGACGTGGTCTCCGACGACGGGTGCTATCTACGCGCCTTGACGGGACCGGACGGCATCGACGTGATCGAGATCCGACAGGTCGAAAAAGACGAACTCAACGTGGGCGTCTTCGGACCCGGTGGCGCGGCACGCCTGCAGACGGTGCATTGGATGTTGGGGACCGCCATCGATCTACGGTCGTGGTATGCACGCGTGAAGGCGTTCCCGTGGCTTTTCGAGTTGAGCCAACAGTTCCGGGGATTGAAACCGCCGCGCTATCCGGAGCTGTGGGAGGCTCTATGCCACGGCATCGTCTTCCAACAGCTGAGCATTGCAGCCGCAGCCACGATCATGAAAGGCGTGGTCGAGCGATTTTCGATCCCTATTGAACACGGAGGCATCCGGCTGTATCCGTTTCCGCGGCCCGAAGCGATCTTGGAGGGCAACGAGTCGACCATGAGATCGCTCGGGCTCAGTAAGATGAAAGCGTCGTATCTCAAGGACGCCGCCACCGCCGTACTGGACGGGACGCTGCGCGACGATCGCATTCGCGAGCTCTCCACCGCTGAAGCCGCCGACGAGCTGATGCGACTTCGTGGCATCGGTCCGTGGAGCGCCGCGAACATTCTGCTCCGGGGCTTTGGCCGTCTCGATACCTTCCCTCTCGCCGATACCGGCGTCGCCGCGAACATGGCGCTGCTCTCGGGAGACCCGGAAATCCACGCCGACGCAGTGCTCGACGGTCTCGGCGACATGCGCGGGCTACTCTACTTTCATTTGTTGTTGGGCGGGCGTGCCATGCGAGCGCGCACGCGTTCTTAGAGGTATTTGCGATGACGGCACACGGGCTCAAGGTCGGCGATCACGTCAGTTGGAATTCCGAAGCGGGACGAGTGCGCGGCCGTATCGTTCGCGTCGTTACGGCCGTGATGCAGTTCAAGGGCTATACGGTTCACGCGAGCGCGGACGAGCCGCAATACCAGATAAAGAGCGACAAGACCGACCACATCGCGATGCACAAGGCCTCAGCTTTGCGGAGACTCAGAGATTGAAGGCGATGATCTGCCGCCGGGGATTCTCGTCCAGTCCCCATCGCCACCCGCCGGATCATCCCAGCGAGCGGCGGTGCGGGTTTCGTCGATCACCGGTGCCGCAAGTTTAGACGGTCGCCGATAGGACCTCGAACCGGAGCTCGTACTCGCGCGCTTCGCCGGGCTTGAGCATCGGCAACGTTCCGTCGTGCTTGGCTTGCACTCTGCCCTGGATCGTGGCACAATTCGCCGGCTCGGCCGCCATGACGTAAGTCCCATATCCCAGCATGCGCCACGTGAACAAGGCGGGCAGCTGTTGCGGACGGTACGAGATGCGCAACGACAGTCCGTTGCGCAACCGACTGTTGGTCACCGTGGCAAACGCCCAACCTCGCGCATCGGCTTCCGGTTCATGGATGAAGACCTGTTCTCGGAAATCGGCTTGCGGGGGTCCGCCTCGATTCCAGGTGGTGATCGCTTTTGCGGCCTCGAGGTCGCGCGGCGTCACGGCCGTCTGAGACACGGTCCAGACCGTGTCTTCGTCGAGCAACGGGTAGCCGGCGTTGCAGTGATACAGCATCATGTGGGGCTCGCTCCGGCCGCCATCGTTGACGACGCGATCGCGAAGGACGAGTTGGTTGCGGCCGATCGGCATCGTCCAGCTCCGTTGGAGTCGAAGATTCTCACCGAACATCCTCGCCTCGCGCACGACTCCCGAGACGCGGATGTGCGGTTCAGGCGCGTCCCAGTCGACCGCGGCTTCCGAGACATGCGCGGGGAGCCAGTTGACGCGTCCGTGTTGCGACCACGTGCCCCATTCGTCCGAACCGGGCGGTCCAAACGCAGTCAGCCCGCACGTCGTCACGAGGCCGCCGAAGAAGCTGCGTTCGAACTCCTCGGTGGTCGGGACGTACGACCGCGGAGACGTTAGGCCGCCCGGACCGAGCCACGTCAGCGGGATCCCGCAATAGGTGAGTTCGAGCGCGTCAAGCGCACGGTCGACGACGAGCGTGGCCGACAATCCCGATCCGCTGCGCAATTCGAGCGCGTGCACGCCTTGCGCGCGCCCGTCAGAGAACACGATCGGCGTTATTCCGGCGAGCCGCGAGAGGTCGCCCATTCTCCGGCGCAGCTCGGCCGGATCGGAGCGGCCGCCGCAGATGCCCGCGATCACGTCTCCCATAACATCGCTCGCGTCCAGGCACCACCGCAGCCACGGAGCTTGATCGGAACGGCGACAAAGAGACGCTTGCGGCCGTCCATCACCGCGTCTGGGAAATTGAGTTCTTCGACGATGAACTTGCCGGCGCCGAGGAGGATCCGATGGGCGGGACCGGCCTTCGCGGGATCGTCGTAGCCGCCGAGGCTGACCGCATCGATTCCCACCCCGGCAACACCGCGTTCCAACAACGCACGAGCGCCCGCTTCGCCGAGATAGACGTACTCCGTGAGGAATTCTCGCGTATTGGCTCGCTTTCGGCCCCAGCCGGTGTTGAGCAGTGCGACATCTCCCGGTGCGATTTCGTCGAGGCCGGGTGCCAAGTCGGACGGTTCGATTGCGCTCCCCGGTTCTTTCCCGCGCACGTCGAGCACGACCGCCGGCGCGATGTACGTCTCGAGCGGGATCTGGTCGATCGTCTTTCCGTCGTCGAAGAAGTGATAGGGTGCGTCGCAGTGCGTTCCCGTGTGGGTGCTGATCTCGACGATCTCTTTGTTCACCCCCTGGACCGCCTGCATATAGAAAAGGCGAATCTGCGCCGGACGCGGATTGCGGTCGGGATACTGTGGGCAATCCGAGAACACCGGCTGGCTCAAGTCATGGACGACCGAGGGGACTTGCATCTGCGCTACCGCTGCGCGCGCCGTCCGGCGATCACGGCATCCCAGACGTTGCCGAAACCGACGATGCTTCGGTCGAGCACCTCGTCGAGATCCGCCCGCCACAGCGAACCGGGCAACGACTCGCTGGAGAAGATCTCGACGACGTAGGGCCCGTCGTATCCGGCGCTGCGTATCGCGTCGACGATGGGGACCAGCGGGATCGTGCCGTCCCCGGGAACCAACCGGTCGTAGTAGCCCAGCGGTGCTCTCCAATCGCTTACCTGCACGAGGAAAATGCGATCGCCTGCGCGCTGGATCGCCTCGTTGAGACCGGGACTTTGCCAGATGTTCCAGGTGTCCACGCAGAGTCCGAACGCCGGGTGTCCGACGTCCTCGACGATGTCGAGCGCGTCGGCCAACGCCCAGACCGACGTGTCGAGGTTCATGAGACTAGGGTTGAGCGGCTCCAACGCGATGCGCACGCCGTGCGCTTGCGCGTAGCGGGCCAACTCCGCGAACTCACGCCGCGCGGTGCGAA
>JALYSX010000370.1 GCA_030854585.1 Vulcanimicrobiota bacterium | reverse complement strand
GTCGTTCGGATTGAAGGTGGGGTACGACGAGAGCGCCATCACGCCGCCGGTCCACGGATCGAGCACGACCACCGCGCCCGAGATCTGGCGCCCGAGCGCGTGGCCGAGCGCTTGCAGATGTTCGGCGAGCGCGTTGTCGACGATGGTTTGAAGTCGCGTGTCGATCGCCGTCACCAGCGAGTCGCCCGGAACCGGCGATTTTGCCGGCAGCTTTGCATCCGCGATTACTTGACCCGCGGCGTCCACGACGATCCGTTGTCCGCCCGGCGCACCGCGCAGATACTGGTCGTACTGCGACTCGAGACCGTCCTTGCCGATCACGTCATTTGGCAAGTAGCCGTGGCTCTGCAGATCCTCGTATTCGTTTTCGGTGATCTGCCCAACGTACCCGAACAGATGCGCGCCGCCGGTCTGCAACGGATAGTCGCGGATCGGTTGCGGTTCGAGGTCGACGCCCGAGAGGTCGTTCAACAACTCGGAGAGACGCGCGACCGTCGGGACCGTCAAGTCGCTTGCCAGGATCACCGGCCCGTACGGTTCGTAGGTGGCGACTTCGTCGAAACTCTTGTAGTTGATCCCGCGATGGTGGAGCAGACGCTCCCAGAGCTTGTTGGCCGGTACGCCGATGGTCGCGGCCAGCGTCGCGAGTTCCGCTTTGGAGTCCACCACTTCGGAGGGGATCAGTCCGACCACGAACGACGGCCGGTTGCGCACCAACACTTTGCCGTTGCGGTCGAAGATGACGCCGCGCGGCGCGGCGACCGGGATCAAGCGGATCTGATTGGCCTGCGCTTCGGCGCGATACTCGGCACCGTGGACCAACTGCACCTGGACTAGGCGCACGATCAACACGATCAGGATCGCCAGAAGACCGGCCATGAAGATGCCGACGCGCCACGGCGAATCCCAAGCGGAGAAGCGCGAACGTCCGACGATCATCGCGTGATGTAGTTCTCGCGCCAACGCGCGAGCAGCATGGCGAGCACGATCAACGCGGCGTCGAGCAGCGCTTGCCAGAGCGTTTGATGGAAATGCACGCCGCCGAGCCCGGGCGGATAGCCCTCGAAGCCGAGCATGGTCCAAAAGATCGCGTTGCGCAGGAGCGTCGCCAACGCCGCGACGATCGCCGCCAGCGGCAACGAGTCGGCGAAGAAGTTGCCGGAGACGAAGCCGACGCCAGCCGCGACAAGCGTGGTCGAGACGGTCCACGCGCCGCCGGTCCCGTTCGAGAGCAGATCTTCGCACAGTCCGGCCGCCAGACCGAAGATCGCGGCGCGCCGCGCATCGACGCGGATCGCATACCACACGGCGGCGACCAGGATCGCGCTCGGAACCGCATCCCGAAAGGTCAGGGCGTGCGCGACGCCGAGCTGGAAGACCAACGCCACCAGCAGCACGAGCGCCGCGTGCCACCAGGCGGGGCCGACGTAGGGCGTGTCGGGAGTGGCGCTACTTCGCGACGACGACAACACGATCGATCGCTCCGAGATTGACGGCAGACTTGAGCACCGCCGTCTGGTAGAGCGCGGCGTCGCCGCGTTCGATCGAGGTGACCGTGCCGATCACCGCGCCGGAATGGAACGAACGCGCTTCGCCGGTCACGATGATGTCGCCGACCTTGAGCCGCGCATCTTGCGAGACGTACTCCATGCGCACACTCGTGAGGTTGCCACGCGCGATCCCCCACCAGCGTCCGCGCCGCACGACCGCGGGCAGACGCGAGGTGTAATCGGTGATCAACAACACGTGGCTCGTGAGCGGTCCGACCTCGGAGACGATACCGACCACCCCGCCAGCGGAGAGTACGCCGTCGTCTTTCTTGACGCCGGCCTGCGAGCCGCGATCGATCGTGATCGTGCGCGATTCGTTCTCGGGCGGGAAGCCGATCTCGCGCGCCGGGATCGCGTTCGGATAGGTGGTCGCGGATGGTTGGAGCGATGCGTCCTGCTTATAGGCTTGAATCAATTCGTGCAAGCGCGCGTTCTCGGCAGCGAGCGCTCCGTTGCGCGCGGCGAGATCGCGATTGTCGCCCGAGAGATGCGGCAGGCTGATCAAAGTCGAGGCCCCGCCGCCGATCCCGCTTGCGGTGTTCTGCACGGTTGCGAGG
>JALYSX010000367.1 GCA_030854585.1 Vulcanimicrobiota bacterium | reverse complement strand
ACTCGAAACCGCTGGAGGACGCCCATGCGTGAGGCAGACGTCGCGGCGCAGTTCGAGTCGATGGAGCAGCAGGCGCACGCAGCGCGCCTGGGAATGTGGATCTTCCTCGCGAGCGAGATCCTCCTTTTCGCCGGCCTCTTCGCGCTCTTCGTGACCTATCGGACGATTCACCCCGACGGCTTCGCCGAGGGCGTGCGAGACAACACGAAGGTGCTCGGGTCGATCAACACGGGCGTTCTCCTTTTCAGCAGTTATCTCGTCGCGACGGCCGTCCACCGCGTACGGCAGGGGAGGTTCGGGGCGGCGAGGGTGCTCGTCCTGGCTACGATCGCGCTCGGCGGGGTCTTCCTCGCGATCAAGCTCACGGAGTACGCCCACCACTTCCATGAGGGGATCTACCCGGGCGGCCAGGGCTCTTTCTTCGCAGAGCACACCGCCGCGGGGCTGCCGATCTTCTGGACGCTCTACTTTTTCATGACCGGACTGCACGCGATTCACGTGACCATCGGCATGATCCTCCTTTCGTCCACGCTCCTCGGGATGCGTTCCGGCAAGATCACCGCGCGCGCGCCGCAGCGCATGCAGATCGCGGCCATCTACTGGCACCTGGTCGACCTGATCTGGATCTTCCTCTGGCCCCTCCTCTACCTGGCGGCGTGAGCACCATGAGAACCGTGACCCCCACTGTGACCACGCTAACCGGCGTCGCCGTCCTCCTGCTTTGGGCGGCGAGCTGGGGAATGTCGTACGTGGACCTCGGGGCGTGGTCTCTCGTCATCGCGTTGGGGATCGCCGCCGTGAAGGGCGTGCTCGTCGTGCTCTTCTTCATGGAGATCGTGCTCGAGAAGATGAGCATCCACGCGACGCTTGCGACGGGATTGGCGATGGTCACGGTCATGATCGCGTTCATGGTCGCGGACGTTCGCACGCGCGAGACGCCGCCCCTAGCGCCGCCGGCAGTGCACGACACCGTCCGTGATAGAGGCCCATGATGCGACGTAGTCTCGCGATGCGGTCGGTGGCCCTATTGGGAGCAACCGCAGCGCTTCTCGCGTGCGCGGATGCGCCGCGATCCGAGTCGCACGATCAACCTCGTCGATCGGACGACACCGAAACGTCTGCAGCCGTCGCGCCAGCTTTCGTCGGTCCCACCATGGGGTCCTCGCCGCATCACGCAGATGCGATCTCGGACGCGGCGTCGGCGGGTATGGGATACGTCGACAGACGGCACGTCGGCTCGTTCGCATGGACGGACGCTCAATGGCATGCGCACTGCGGAGGAGTGCGAACGAGCTACAACCCGGCCCACGATCTTCGCGACGATGCATTGACGCTTCGTCCGAGCGATCCGCGGTGGCTCGACCTCGTGTTCTGGTCGCTTAGCAACAAGCTCAACGAGCACCAGGTCGAGGCGTACGGTGGGACCGGATGGAACGGCCCGAAGGGGGGCATACTGTTTCATTGGGCCCCCGGCTCCCACTGGGAGCGCGATACGCTCCAGAGCTTCGGCTTCTTCATCGGCCACGTCGTCGGTGAGCATCGTTGGACCGACACCATGTTTCCCGATTTCTTCGAGAAGTATGGCGGTGTGTACGGCGTCAATGTGAAGGATCGTCTCACCGAGATCGCGCCGCTCGACATGAGCCCGTGGGTCGACTTCCTCGCGTATCAAGCGGGAGCGAAAAGCCCGTATTATCGATATCTATTGCACATCGACTCGGCAGTGGACGTGAATCGGCGAGTCATCGCCCTTGCAGCGGGTCAGGGTGTCGCGTTCGAATACTCGTTCGATCGGCTATGGCACGAGCTGTCGGCGATACTCACCGATTGCAAGGCCGTCGATTTCTTTCAGATGTACGATCGCTTCGGAGCCGGCTTCGCGGCCGAGGGGAACTGGGCCCGCCAACCGATGCCTCCCTCCGCTCTCTCGAGGGTCGGGTATGCAACTCACGTCCGCTCCGGTCTGGAATTCGGCTCAGAAGGCGCGTCTGCGCCTGCGGATGAGCGGACGGCGGTGGTCGAGCGCATCGGTATCCCAATAGATCTTCCGGAAGCCGAGCGGATGCGGCGCGGCGAGAAGGTCTACTT
>JALYSX010000344.1 GCA_030854585.1 Vulcanimicrobiota bacterium | reverse complement strand
GACGTGAACTTTCTCGACGGATCCGCCCTTCAACACCAGCGCGTCGCGCGATTTGCACCTCTCTGGTCGACTGCGTGCCGAATGAAGTTCACCTTTCGCAAAGGTGCCGGCGGTACTATCCGCATCTCATTCGCGCACGGGCTCATCGCCTTCTCGACGATCGGCAACGACGCGCTCACCGTCCAAGCGCCGCAACCGACGATGAATCTGTCGCAAGTGACCGACGATCTGCCGGACGCAAAGGCGCGCGGGCTCGTGCTCCACGAATTCGGGCACGCTCTCGGTCTTGTGCACGAGCACCAGAGCCCTGACGCCGGCATCGACTGGAACCGCACGGCGGCCTACGACTTCTTTGGTGGCAAGCCGTACTACTTGTCCTCCACCGAGGTCGATCAGCAAATCCTCCTCAAGTACCAGGCGGATGAGACGCAATTCACGACCTTCGACCGATCCTCGATCATGGTCTATCCCATCCCCGCTTTTTTGACCAACAACGGATATGAGGTTGCGTTAAACTTGGCGCTTTCGCCCACCGATCGGTCGTTCATCAAGACGCTCTATTCAACGTGAGGATGGACGAGGAACGGCCTTTCACCGGAGGAGTCTTTGAAAATGCGGCTTACTAGAGCGGCGCCCCTGATCACATGCGCTCTCCTTCTCGTGACCGGCCGACCCGCTGCGGCTCGTGATGCGGCGGCGAATCTCTTTCCCGCGATCGCGAGCACGTCGTCGACGACCGCCGTAACCGGGCCTGTCGCGCCGTTGAAGTTCTATTTCAACGCGCTGCACTACAGCCACGCGACGCTGACCTCCGCGACGGTGCCTCTCGAGCCACCCGAACTGGTAAAGTTCCTCCTGACACCGCCGCGGACGATCGGATTCGGCCTCTCGACGCCGACCGGAAGCACGTTCGACATCCTGTCGGCGGGCGTTTCCGGCTGGGTTCGCAAGGCGAAAGAGGCGAAGGCGCACTATGCGACGGACTTGTCTGTGTTCGCCGCAATCGAGAGCTCGTTCAAAGGGTTCTCCGCCGACGCCGATCGGAAGATCAACGGAACGTCACCGCGCAGCGCGCAGGCAGTCATCGGCGGCATCGTAGCGGACTCGGTCGGACCTGCCGGACACGGCGCCAAACTGGCGAACATGCTCGGATTCACGGTGATCGGCACGAAGCTCGTGCACGAGCCGAAGGCGCCTGCAGCCTGCGACTTGGATGCACCGACAGCCGACGGGGCCAACGAGGCGGTATTCGTTGAGATTCCGAACTCGTGCATACGACAACTGCTCGACAAAAAGCAGACGCTGATCGAGGGTATCCTGCGCGCCGTCCTCGCGGTAAGTCCCAGCGACCGGATCTCGGCCACGCAGGCGGATTATTTGCGACAGTGGCTCGAGTCGATCAATCTCGCTTCGATCGCGCCGAACGGCGTCGACAATTCGACATACGCGGCCCAGAGCAGTGTCATTCAGCCAGACGTCGCACTCCTCGTCGGGTTGACGAGCGATCAGTTCGAGCTCTCGTCCGATGCGGGCAAGTGCAAGAGCGGGCTCGGAGGCACCAAGACGACGATCACGTTTTCGGCGACCGATCGGTTCTCATCGACGCCGTACCACAATGAAGTGCTGATCGTTACGTGCTATCCGAGGCTTGCGGCGTCGGCTGGGATCGGCTATACCACGGTACCGAAGACGGCGTTTTCGATCGCGCAGACCGCGTACCCGCTCAACGGGAGTACGGGCGTTCCGCCGGCACCGGGGCCGACGTTTCAATCTGTCTATCGGATCGCGAGTTCCGTGCGGGCGGGACACGTCGCCGGGATCTCGTTACTCCACCTTTGCTTCTGCCAACATCCGTCCGAAGGCATTAATGCGTATTTTACCTTCGGTTTGATCGCGCCCGACGGGCAACAACTTGGGATCGTGTCCGGATTAAGCGCCGGCTTCGCACATCGCTACTACCTGACCCTAGCCGAACACTACGGGCCTGACAACGTGCTTGCGGGGAACAACAGCGTCGGGAATCTCGTCCCCCAGGGCTTCATCCTGACGACGCGGCAACAGTGGGTCATGCGTCCGGCAGCGGCCTTCACGCTCGGCCTCTAACCCTCAAGGCTGCGCCGGGACCGGGGGTGCTTAGCCCGCGAACACAATCGCTGACTGCGCACCGTCGGCGTCGCAAGCGCTCGGGATCGAGCGCGCGGTACGATTCGAGTGCGAGTTGCGTCAGCATGTCGAAGGCACTCTGCCGGTCGGTCAGCTATTGATGGCGGCGAAGCGTTGGTGAGCGAGCGCGGCAGCGCGCGTCGCGAAGAGATCGCCCTTGGCGAGGCAGCCGATTAGGATCGGCGGCGAGGATGCGCGTGCGAGCAGCTCGCGGTCAACGGAGCAACCATGCGGATTGCGTTTGGACAGGAGTGCGGTGTTCCGCTTGTTTGTGCGATGGTTTTCCGCCGCTACATCGCGGCGCCGCCGCCCGTGTAGATTTTTGTCCAGCTTTGTCCGGATTTGGCGCGGGTGTAGATTGCGTACGTGCCGGCGTCGTAGCCCACGATGTTCGTGACGAGGGCCGGCGTGCCGTTGCCGAGATCGAGTGCGTCAACCAGATATTCCGTTGGTTCTTCGAGGAGCGGTTCGGTCACCGTGATCGTCATGA
>JALYSX010000321.1 GCA_030854585.1 Vulcanimicrobiota bacterium | reverse complement strand
CGGAACTGCTCCATGAACGCATCGATGCGGGGTTGATCGATGCCGGCCGCCAGCAGTCGCACCGGCACGGTCTCCGGCGAGGGAGGCGCGGTGACGAACATGAACGGCGCATCGGCGTCGTCGGCGGATGCAAACGTCGCCCATTTGGCGGCGGACGGGATCAGCGCCGTCTGGTAGGGCTCGAGCGTAACCTCGCCACCGTCGCATGAAACGGAGAGCCTGCGTTCTAGGGCCATTGCGATCAGCGGGCGGTTCTGGGTGGCGATCGAGCCGGGGTCGCCGGTCGCGACGATGCGCTCGACGGTGAAGTGCGGGCCGGCGATAAGGAGCGTTCGCGCAAGGTTTTCGAAGACGTAGGCGACCGGGTCGATCGCGCCGCGTTCGCCGCGGTGATAGTCGAGGACGTCGGCGGCCTTTTCGACGTGAAGCTCGCGTGGTTTTCCGTCCGCGCCGGTGCGATTCCAATCGAAGATGCGATATGTGAGATCGCTCGCCTGTTGGGTCTCGAAGACGACGATACCCTTGCCGATCGCGTGCAGCGTTCCCGACGGAAGGTAGAACGCATCGCCGGCCTTGACCGGAACGCGACGGAGCAGGTCCCCGAGCGAACCGTCGGCGACGCGCTTGAGGTACTCCGCGCGCGTGGTGTCGTGCGTCCAGCCGAGGACGAGTTCGGCGCCTTCATCGGCGTGGAAGACGTACCAACACTCGGTCTTGCCGAACGGTTGATGCTCGACCCGGTTGGCGTACGCGTCGTCCGGATGGACCTGTACCGAGAGCCAATCGCGTGCATCGATGATCTTGGTCAGGATCGGAAAGATGCGGCTCGGATCGATATCTCCGAGCAGATCGGCACCGAGCGAGCCGCGCAGATCCGCGACGGTCTTACCGGCGAGCGGGCCGTTCTGGACCGCATTCGCGTCCCAACATTCCCACGACTCGCCGATCTTGGCGGCTGGGTCACCGTCCTTGTGGTACGTCGCCACCAGCGCGTCGCCTCCCCAGATCGCGGGCGAAAGTTTCGGCGCGAGAATGTACGGATAGAGATTCGCGGTATCGGTCACCCTGCTAGGATTCGACGAGCCGTGCGCGCAGCATCCCGCGTGCCGAGTTTCCGACGAAGATTTCTTCGGCCGCGCGCAGAGCCGCAAGCGTCAGCGACCGTTCGACCGCTTCGCCGCGTGCGAGCAGACGTAAGCGTAGTATGCCGGGCAGCAGGCCGGCGTTGATCGGCGGCGTGACCAGCCTTCCGTCGATGCGCGCGAACAGCGTGGTCCGAGCCCCTTCAGTCAGCTCGCCGAGTTCGTTTGCGAGCAACGCATCGAAGCAACCGCGCGATGCGGCCTCGGCACTCGCCCGGTCGTAGGCGGGTCGCCAGGTGGTCTTCCAGCCGAGCATAGGGTCGGTGCTTCGCACGCGCTCCGAGCTCAAGCAGATCGGAACGGGCTCGACTGGCGATTCCAGCGGGTGGGACTCGACGTGTGCATCGCCCGCTTCGTCGACTCGAACGCGGATCAGCGTCCCCGGCAGGTCGAGTGCGTCGATCCGTGCGCGTAGGCGTTCGTCGTCGAACCGCCGCCCGAAATGCGCCGCACAGGCGCGTAGGCGAGCGAGATGCGCCTCGCGTGCGTCGGCGTCCCCGCCGGCGAACGTCTCGAGCGGTTCGACGGCGCGCGAGCACTCGAGAAAGAAGCGCGCCTTCAGCTCGATTTCGCGGGCTTCGTCCTCGGCATCCGAATCGGCGACGATGCCGCCGCCCGCGTCGAACCGCCCGATGCCGGTCGTCGCGTCGATCTGGGCGGTTCGGATCGCGACGTTCCACCAGCCTTGCCGCTCGGGCGAGAGATATCCGACGCTTCCGCAGTAGGCGCCGCGCGCGCGCGTCTCCAACTGCGCGATCTGCCTCATCGCGGCGCGCTTGGGCGCGCCCGTCACGCTGCCGCATGGGAACGTGGCGCCGAAGAGCGCGGCGAGCGGCACGTCGGGCGCGAGCGCTCCGGAGATCGTCGAGGTCATCGTCGCGAACGTCGGATAGCGTTCGACGTCGTAGATCGCCTCGACGCGCACGTCCGTGCAGACGCGGCGCAGATCGTTCCGTAGGAGGTCGACGATCATCACGTGCTCGGCACGGTTCTTCGGCGACGAAAGGTCGGCGAGCCGGTCTAGCGGTGCGGTGCCTTTCATCGGCTTGGTCGCGATACGTCCGCCGTCGAACCGGAGGAAGAGCTCGGGCGAGATCGAGACGACGTGCTCCGCACCGTCGCGGACGTAGGCCGCATATGGCACCCGCGCGCGGGCCGCGAGGTCGCTATAAAGCGCGTACGGGTCGCCGTCGATCGCGAACGCGAATGGCACCGTGTAGTTCACCTGATACACGTCGCCGTCGTAGATGGCGCGGGCGATCGCGGCGATGGCCGCATCGTACGAGCGACGATCGATCTCGGCGTGCGTCCGTCCGATCGAGTAGGAGCCGCTCGCGGCTGCGGGATCCTCGATCGGCGGATCGAAGATGCCGAGCCGAACGCCGCCTTCATAGTCGAGCAGGCCCGCGACCCACTGCCCGTCGCGCAGAGCAGCGTCGGCGGAGTCGAACACCGCGCCCGCCTCCGCGCCGGTCGGCGCGCGCAACACCGCGTGCGGACGCTCGAAGCGCAGCGCGGGCTCGGAACCGATCTCGACCAGGAACTCGCTCACGCGCCCTTGCGTTGCCCCGCCGCGAAGCGGCTCCTGCCGGACGGCTCCGGCGTTCTGCCGAAGACGAACGCCATGCACCATCGCGTCTACCTCGGCATCGGCTCGAACCTCGGCGACCGCCAAGCGAACATCCTGGCCGCGCTCCAGCGTCTGCGTGCGCGTGCCTCGGTCGCCGCCGTCTCAGCCTTCTACGAGAGCGACCCTGCCGAAGGCGCCGCCGGCCCCGCGTTTCTCAACGTCGCCGCGGAGATCGAGACCGAGCTCGCCGCACCGGAGCTCGAGCGGTTCGCGCACGACGTCGAGGCCGCGATCGGGCGAATGGGCCGGCACCGGCTCGAGGCCCGCCCGATCGATATCGACGTGCTCGTCTTCGACGGTGCCGAACATCCCCAACTCCACAAGCGCGCCTACGACCTCGTCCCGCTCGCCGAGATCGCACCCGCGTACGCCGCCGCGGCCGTCGCGCTCGGCGACCCCGGGGTGCGTCGTCGCGAGCGGAGCCTACGCTTCGTCGCCAACCGTCAAGAAGAAGTGCCCGACGTGCGACTCTCGCTCGGACGCGTCGGCGTCTCGTCGGTCAAGCGGATCGTGCACCTCGAGATCGACGGACGCGCGCGCGTCTTCAACGGCACGTTCTCGATGGTCGCCGACCTCGCGCCCGACAAAGCCGGCGTGCACATGTCCCGCTTCTCCGAAATATTGGAAGAAGCGACCCTCGACGTGCTCGCCCGGGTCGACGAGCCCGCCCGCATCGAACGGCTGGTAGAGGCGATCGCGCGCGAGATCGTCCAGAGCCAAGCCGCCATCCGCGCCGATGTCAGACTGCAAGCAGACTTCGGCCTCGAACGCTGGACGCCGGTCAGCGGCAAGCGCGGTGAAGAGACGTATACGCTGATCGGCATCGCGCACGCCGACGAGAACGGCGCGACCCGTCGCGTGATCGGCGTCGAAGCCGAAGGCATGACCGCCTGCCCCTGCGCGCAACTGATGGTGCGCGAACACTCGCTCGGCGAGCTCCAAGAAGCCGGGTTTTCGAAGGTGGATGCGGAGCGCGCGCTCGACGCGCTTCCGGTCGCGACCCACAACCAGCGCGGCCGTGGCTCCGTCCTGATCGGCGCAAGCGAGAACGATCTCGCCGTCCGCGCCGACGATCTGGTCGAGATCGTCGAGAACTCGATGTCGAGCGAGACTTACGATCTGTTGAAGCGCCCCGACGAGTTCTTCGTCGTCAACAAGGCCCATCACAACCCGAAGTTCGTCGAGGACGTCGTTCGCGGCATCCTCGCGCGTTCGCTCGACGTCTACGCCGATCTTCCCGACGACACGTTCGTCTTCGCCAGCCAAGTGAACTACGAATCGATCCACAAACACGATGCCTTCGCCGAAGCCTCCGGCACCTTCGGAGAACTCCGCGAAGAACTACAGACGGGCGACTACGTCAAAGAAAAAACCGACCTAGCCCACTGGCTCGGCACAAGACCCTCGGGGATATTGCACTAGGAAGATAGCACGGCTATTGTCATGCCGAGCACTCCGACGAGCGTCGAGAGAGGAGGGCATGCCCGCCCATTCAAGAGGAGGGGATGCTCGCCCTCATCAACGCCCGCGCCTACGCCTACGACCCGACGCGAAAGACCTACCGTCGCCACGAGACCGTTCTGATGGACGGCGGACGGATCCTTTCGCTCGACGCGGACGAGGTTGGCGGGAACGTCGAGCGTCGCGACCTGGACGGCGCGACCGTGTTGCCGGCGTTTGCCGACTGCCACGTGCACGTAACCGACACCGGGCACTTTCTGGGCGAGCGGAACCTCTACGCGCTCCGCTCGTATGCCGCATACTTCGCGCACGTGGCCGGGCTCAAGGTCGAGGGCGGTGTCGTCTTCGCTGGCCAGTACGACGAGAGTACCTGGAGCGACGGTCGGTTTGCCGACGCCGCACCGCTCGAATCTGCGCACGCAGATGCGCGCGCGATGCTGGTCCGCGTCGACGGCCACTCGTGCATCGTCAATCGCGCGACGCTGGCGTGGCTCGATCTCCCGCGCGACATCGAGGGCTTGGAACGTGGAGCGGACGGCGTGCCGAACGGAAGGCTCTCGCTCGGCGCGAACTGGCGCGCACAGGCCGCGTTTCTGAACGCGTTGCCGGAGGGGGCGAACCGTCGCGCCGATCGTCGCGCCGTCGACCTCGCGCTCCGCAACGGCGCGCTCCATCTGCACGCGCAACTGATCGGCTTTGCACGCGAGCGGTACGCGCACGAGATCGAACTGCTTCGCGCGCTCCCGGGCAAGTGGTACCCGAAGATCTGCGAACCCGATCCGCAACTCGCGGCCGAGCTCGGCCTGCCCTTCATCGGCGGCGACGTGTTTCTGGATGGATCGATCGGGAGCCGGACGGCGGCCGTTTGCGAGCCGTTCGCGGGCGGCGGCCTCGGTACGCTGACCTATAGCGACGATCAGGTCTACGCCTATTTCGCGACCGCCGAAGCGCTCGGCATCTCTGCCGGCGTGCACGCGATCGGCGATCGCGCGATCGAACAGTGCATCGCGACGTGGGAACGCGTGCTCGGTGGTAAACCGTCGGCGCGCGGGTGCCGGCACTTCATCGAACACTTCGAGATCGCCCGTCCGGAGCATATCGAAGCCTGCGCGCGCATGGGCATCTATCTCTCGATGCAGCCGCAATTCGACGAACTGTGGGGCGGCATAGGCCGCATGTACGACGATCGGCTCGGAACGGCGCGGATGCGCTCGATGAACGCGCTCGGTCGCGCGCAGCGTGCGGGCGCGGTACTGTGCGGCGGCGACGACAGCCCGGTCTGTGAGCTGAGTCCGCTCGCGGGTATGCAGGCGTGCATCGACCACCACGAACCGTCGGAACGCTTGACGCCGGAAGAAGCGCTGACGATGTATGCGTACAACGCGGCCAGGTTCGGACACGTCGAGCACGAGACTGGCCGCCTCGCGCCGGGATTGGCCGCGGATCTGGTCCTGCTCGACCGCGATCCGCTCGACGGCGCCGCGTTCGAGGATTGCACGGTATTGGAGACCTGGAGCGACGGCGTGCCGCTCTTCAGAGCAGCGAGATAGTCTCTTTCGCCTTGGGTTGACGTTCGAGCGCCTCCAACAGCGCGCTCGCGAGTTGGTCGCAGATCGGGTCGTCGATCGCTTCCACCTCACCGGCATCTGCGAGCCGCGCCTTCTCCGGATCGATCGGAATTCGTGCGAGCACCGGAGCGTCGGCGAGCTCGGCGACTTTGTCGGCGTAGGACGGGCCGAAGATCTCGTACTTCGTGCCGGTATCGGGCGCGATGAAGTACGACATGTTCTCGACGACGCCGAGCACCGGTTTCTTCAACTGGTGGATCAGGTTGGCGGCCTTGCGCACGATCATGGTGGCGAGCGCCTGCGGCATGGTCACCAGCACGACGCCGTCGACCTTGAGCGACTGCAGGACGGTGAGCGGTGCATCCGAGGTGCCCGGTGGTAGATCGATCAGTAAGACGTCCAGATCGCTCCATAGCACTTGCTCGAAGAACTGACGGATCACGCCGGAGAGGATCGGGCCGCGCCAGATCATCGCGGTGTCTTCTTTGTCGGTCAATAGGTTGGAGCTGACGATCTCGATCGCGCTACGCGAGACTGCCGGGACCATCAGTGGCTGCGGATTGCCCTGCGCGGTCTTGGGAGCGTTAGGATCGGCGCTGATCTCAAGCGGCGTGCGCAGACCGAAGAGCTTGGGGATCGAGGGGCCGGTGATGTCGGCGTCGAGGATTCCGACGCGCAGATGTTTGCGACGCAGGCCGAGCGCTAGCAGCGCGGTGACGAGCGACTTGCCGACGCCGCCCTTGCCGGACATCACGGGGACGACGTACTTGATCTTGGCGCGACCGGAGAAGGCGCCTGGCGCGCTCGGCGCTTTGCGCTCGGGCGTGCGATCCTCGTTCGCGATCAGCGGCACGAACCCGGAGAGGCGGGCCTGCGCGAGCGCGGCC
>JALYSX010000308.1 GCA_030854585.1 Vulcanimicrobiota bacterium | reverse complement strand
GCTCTTGACGCTCTTGCTGATCACGACCAGCGCGTTCTTGGCGCCCGGAACGGGACCGCGAACGAGCAGGACGTTACGCTCCGCATCGGCGCGCACGATCTCGAGGTTCTGATGGGTGACGCGATCGACGCCCATGTGACCAGGACGGCGGCTGCCTTTGACGACGCGACCGGCATTGGTATCGCCGTTCGAACCCGGCTGACGGTGGATCATCGAGCCGTGGCTCGCTCCGCCGCCGCTGAAGTGGTGGCGCTTGATACCGCCGGCGAAGCCTTTACCTTTGGAGATGCCGACGACGTCGACGCGATCGCCTTCGGCGAACTCGGCAACGGTGATCGTCTGACCGACTTCGACGCCGTCGATGTCGTTGCGGAACTCGCGAACGACCTTCGTGGGCTCGACGTTGTTCTTCTTGAAATGTCCGGCAAGGGCACGGGTGACGCGAGCTTTTTTGATCGTGCCAAATCCGAGAGCGACGGATTCGTATCCGTGCTTCTCTTTGGTACGACGCTCGACCACCGTGCAGGGACCGGCTTCGATCACCGTGACCGGGACATAACGTCCGTCGGCGGTGAACACGCTCGTCATCCCAACCTTGCGGCCAAGGATGTTCTTCATTAATCCTCGTCCTATTCAGTTGTTGAAGTGTGTGAGTAAGTAAATGTCCACGGTCCCAAGCGTACTACCTATATTCTTCGACCGGCACGCGCAACGAAGCGCGGTCCGGCCAGGACCACAACTCACGCAGTCTACCAGGCTCCCCAACCCGAGTCAAGCGACTTCTCCGTGAGGGTGGCCCTTCGAGTGGCTCCAGGGCGACCGCGCGCCTTCCCAATGGAGGGAGCGTGCTGCATCGAAGACGACATGAAGAGGGCGCGGCTCCCTCCGGAGTCGCGCCCTCTTCCTTGCCAAACGCCTCCTAGAAGGCCGACGTGCCGTTCGGCGTTCCCCAGCCAGTGGGGCCGTCGTAGCCTACGCGTGCGTTGCAGATGTAGGAGTACGAGGATGAACAGGAGCCGTTGCTTCCGCTCGTGACGTCATTGAAGCCGGCGCCGCCGCCGTTGCCCCACAGTTGCTGTGCCGCATTCTGCGAGGCGGCATTCCCCGCAAGGGCAAAGACCGAGGCGATCACCGGTGAGGAGACCGATGTGCCGCCGAAGACCAACCAGCCCTTCGCGCGACGGTAGGCCGTCGAATCATAGACGGCGACGCCGGTATTCGGATCGGCGACTGCCGACGTATCGGCTTCCGAGCGCATCGAACAGCCGATGTCGTTCTGCCATGACGGCTTCGCGACGTAGGCGCTACAGCCGCTGCCGGAGCCGGACCACACGGTCTCGCTCCAACCGCGAGCATTCGATGCCTTGGCGAGATTCGTTCCGCCGACGGCTACGACTGTCGAGTATGAAGCCGGTTGCGATGCACCGGTTCCGCTATCGCCCGCACTCGCAGTGATGACGATACCCGGGTGGTTGTATGCGGAGTTCGTCGCACCGGTCTCGCCGCCGCCATACGAGTTGCTGATCTCGGTTGCGCCGTGGCTCGCTGCGGAGTTCACCGCAGTTGCGAGGTTGGCGTTAGTGGCCGAGCTAGCCTCGACCAGCATGATGTGGCAGTTCGGGCAGACGGCCGAAACCATGTCGAGATCGAGCGAGATCTCTTGGCCCCAACTGGCATTGGTCTTGGGATAGCTCCCTTGAACGCCATTCTGATTCAACTTCTTGAAGCAACCGTTGGCAGTCGTGCAAGCCGCGAGACCATAGTACGCGCGATAGACGCCAAGATCTGCCTCGGCCGTCGGATCGTCATACGCATCGACGATCGCGACAGTCTGGCCGGAGCCACCGGCGCCGAGCTTGTACGCGCTCGCGAGATCGGTCGGGCCGTAGCCGCCATGCGAACCCGTGGAGGCGGTGGTGACGCTCGGTCCGCCGGGAGCGTTGCCGTCGAACAGGAGACCGCCGCCGACATCGGTGCGCATCAGGGAGAAGCAACTCATGTCGTCGCCCGGAAGAAGGTCGGCGCACGAACGAACGACGTTCGATGCGGGTCCGGCGGCTGGGAGCGAGGGGATCGGCGGCGCGCTCTGACCCGAACACGCGGCCAGCGTGGTTACGGCGACGCACGCAAGCATCGAAAGAAGACGGTTTCTCAAGCAAAGACCTCCACAGATAGGAATCGCCAGCGATTAGTGGCGCCGGTCCCGGCGCGCTACTACCATTGTAGCACGTTCGCCAAGTGCTGGGCAGTGGCGCTTTGCACTATATGCAAATCGCACCTAGCGTAGGCCGAGGGCGTAGCCGAGTGACCGCTAACCACACGTCCGTGCCCGACCCGATCAGCCTGACCACCGAACGCCTCATCCTCCGCCCATGGACGGGGGCCGATTTCGTCCGCTACGCCGCTATGAACGCGGACCCTCGGGTGATGGAGCACTACCCGCCGACTCTGAACGGGACGAGAGCGACGCCGGCGCTCTGCGCGTGAAGAACCGCTTCGAGGAGAACGGCTGGGGCCTCTGGGCGCTGGAGCTTCGCGAGACCGGGGAGTTCATCGGCTTCACCGGCCTCCAGCGACCGCCGTTCGAAGCCCATTTCACCCCTTGCGTCGAGATTGGCTGGCGGCTCGCCCACGCCCAATGGGGCGACGAGATCGTCGCCATGACCGCGACCACAAACCGCAACTCGATGCGGGTGATGGAAAAGATCGGTATGACCCGCGATCCGGCCGACGATTTCGATATTCCGGTCCTACCGGAGGGGCATCGCCTCCGTCGCCACGTGCTCTACCGGTTGAAGGGCTTGCCAGCTCCGGCGGGATAGTTGCCTACGGTGAAAACCGCATCGCAGCTCGCTCTCTCTCTCGCCGCCTCGATCTGCCTGGTCGCGACCGCCTTCCTTCCAGCCCACGCCCAGGCCGCGATCAGCGTCCATAACGCGAGCGGTCATTGCGCAGTCGTCACCGTCTATACGGCCTGGAGCCCGTCGCCTTGGAGAGAGGTGACCATCAACAGCCAAGGGCGCAAGTTCGTCGAACCCGGCATCTGGTGGCCGTTCTTCCTACCGGCCGATCCCGACGTCCGGGTACGCGCCGAAATCCTCAATAGCCCGGCATGTTCGGGTCACACGATCGCCGACGTCTTCGCGGTCCGCACCGGTATCGCCAAAGACGGCCGCTACGTCGCCAAGGTCGAGAAAACCGCCAAGGGATACCACGTCGTCATCTATCGCTGAGCACTTCGCTTTCGAATCGCCGCGAGCGCGCTACGAGAACGCCGCTAAGCCCGTGATCTGCTGACCGAGGATCAGGGTGTGGATTTCGCTCGTGCCTTCGTAGGTGAGCACCGATTCAAGATTGTTCATGTGGCGGATGACCGGGTACTCCAGCGTCACGCCGTTCGCACCGAGGATCGAGCGGGCTTCGCGCGCGATCGCGAGCGCTTCGCGCACGTTGTTGAGCTTTCCGAAGCTGACTTGACTCGAGTGCAACGTGCCCGCATCTTTCATCCGACCGAGGTGAAGTGCGAGCAACGAGGCCTTGTTCAGTTCGAGCAGCATGTTCACCAGTTTCTGCTGGGTGATCTGGAACGCGCCAATCGGTTTGTCGAACTGGATGCGCGTCTTCGAGTACTGCAACGCCGACTCGTAACACGCACGGGCGGATCCGGTCGCGCCCCAGATGATGCCGAAGCGTGCCTCGTTCAAGCACGCGAGCGGACCGCGCAGACCCGTCGCTTCCGGCAAGATCGCGTCCGCCGGTAGGCGTACGTCCTGCAGTACCAGTTCGCTCGTCACCGACGCGCGCAGCGAGAGCTTCTTCTCGATCCCGTGCGCGGCGAAGCCCTTGGTTTCCGTTGGAACGATGAAGCCGCGGATTTCGCCGTCTACCTGCGCCCAGACGATCGCGAGGTCGGCGATGCCGCCGTTCGTGATCCACATCTTGGTCCCGTTGAGAATCCAATCCCCGCCGTCGCGACGCGCGTTGGTGCGCATGCCGGCCGGATTGCTACCGTGATCGGGTTCGGTCAAGCCGAAACAGCCGATCTTCTCGCCGCGGGCCATCTCGGGGAGCCACGCGCGCTTCTGCTCTTCGCTACCCCAACGATAGATCGCGTACATCGCAAGCGAGCCTTGCACCGAGGCGAAGCTGCGCACGCCGGCATCGCCGGCCTCGAGTTCGGCGCATGCGATGCCGTAGGCGACGGCGCTCGCGCCGGGACATTCGTAGCCGTCGAGATGCATGCCGAGCAGGCCGAGCTTGCCGAGTTCGCGCCCGAGTTCGCGCGGCATGATGCCCTCTTCGAACCAATCGGATATGTTCGGCAGCACGCGATCGCGCACGAAGCCGCGCACGGTGTCGCGGATCAAGCGCTCTTCGTTCGAGAGCAGGGCGTCGAGCCCGAGGAAGTCGAGCGGATCGGGCGCGGCGACCTTGGTGGTCGTACTCATCGGTTGACGAAGCTCATATCGGCGTAACGCGCGCCCGAAGCGGCGTCGGGCGGAAAGATCAGGTCGAGTTCGGTGATCTCGGCGGGCGATAGTTCGACATCGACGGCTGCGATATTCTGGTCGAGCAGCGCGCGGCGCTTCGTGCCGGGGATCGGGACGACGTCCGGACCCTGCGCGAGCAGCCATGCTAGCGCGAGTTGCCCGGGCTTGCAGCCTTTCGCGCGCGCGAGCGCTTCGACGCGCTCGACGAGCCGCAGATTCTTGGCGAAGTTCTCGCCGGAGAAGCGCGGCGAGTGCGCGCGGTAGTCGTCGGGCGCGAAGTCTTTCGGATCGCGGATCGCGCCGGTCAGGAAGCCCCGCCCGAGCGGACTGTACGCAACGGTCGCGATGCCGAGCTCGCGGGTGGTGGCGAGTTGACCGTTCGCTTCGAGATCGCGAGACCAGAGCGACCACTCGTTCTGCAGCGCCGCGATCGGATGGACGGCGTGTGCGCGCCGGATATTCTCGGCGCTCGCTTCCGAGAGTCCAAGAAAGCGCACCTTTCCCGCGGCGACCAACTCGGACATCGCCCCGACGGTCTCTTCGATCGGCGTCTCCGTATCCACGCGATGCTGGTAGTAGAGATCGATGTGATCGACGTTCAGCCGCTTCAAGGATGCGTCGCAGGCCGCGCGTACGTACTCGGGTCGACCGTTGACCGCAAGCGATCCGGTCTTGCGCACGATGCCGAACTTGGTCGCCAGGAAGACGACGTCGCGCTTGCCGGTGATCGCCTTTCCGACCAGTTCTTCGTTCTTGCCGATGCCGTAGATATCTGCCGTGTCGAGCAGGTTCGCACCGGCCTCGAGCGCCCGCTGGATGACGGCGATCGATTCGGCGTCGTCGCCGACGCCGTAGAACTCCGACATCCCCATGCAGCCCAGGCCGATCGCCGAGACGAGCGGGCCGCCGGTCCCGAGCCGGCGCTGCTTCATCGCTTCAGGACGCGCGCGAGTTTGTCGAAGAGCGCGTCGAGCGAACGCTCGTGCTGATCTTCGATCCGGCGCCAGAGCAGACGCCCCTCGGTGTCGCTCAAGGTCGCGTCGACTCGATGCTCGAGGGTGACTTCCTTGCCCTCGTGGGTCAGGTAGAAGCCGTGCGTGCCGTCGACGCCTTCGTTGATGAAGCGCCAGATGATATGCTGCTCGGGCGCGATCTCGGCCAGACGGGCGTGGATGCCGATATGCCACTCCTCGGTCTTCTCCGGGGTCAGCGGCCCCGGCGACCGCATGAAGGGTTGCGAGGCGAACGGCCAGATCTGGTCGCCGGACGTCCCCATCTCTTCGAGCAGATGAAAGATCCGCCGCGCGGTACCGCGGAAGGTGCGCGAGCGTTTGACGTGCAGCGGAATTGGCATGAGCGGCACTTTCGTCGCCGCCCATGCTGCTTCCTTAACCTGGCTAGGGACTAGGACTTAGGGCCGACCTCCTTCGCCGCCAACTTGGCGAGGTTGTTCATCACGA
>JALYSX010000262.1 GCA_030854585.1 Vulcanimicrobiota bacterium | reverse complement strand
CGCGATCCGCGAGCGACGGTTGACGACGATCGTCGAGCCGGGCGGGGTCGGCAAGACGCACCTGGTCGGTGTGGCCGCGTTGGAGGCTTCCAGCGCGTTTGCCGATGGCGTCGCGTTTGCGGACCTGGCCGGCGTGGCGCGGGACGCCGCGTTCGAGCCGGCCATCGGCGCGGCGGTCGGCGCGGAGGAAGCACCGCGAACGCCTGCGGAGGTCGCCGCCGCGATCGGTCCGCGTGCGCTCTTGCTCGTTCTCGACAACTGCGAACACCTGATCGATCGCGTCGCCGAAGTGGCGCGCGTCATCGTCGAGACGTGTCCGAACGTTCACCTGGTCGCGACATCGCGCGAGCGTCTCAACATCGACGAGGAGACGGCCTTCATACTCGCGCCGCTCGATCCGGATGGCGCGGCGCAACTGTTCACGTCGCGCGCTCGCCTGGCAGCACCTAGCTTCGCCGCCAAGCCGGATGACGACGTCGAGATCGCCGCGATCTGCGAGGCACTCGACCGGCTTCCGCTCGCGATCGAGTTGGCCGCGTCTCGGGTCGCGAGCCTCGGCATCGCTGGGTTGCGCGGCGCGCTCGACGCACCGCTGCCGTTGCTCCGTGGCGGAAAGCGCAATGCGAACGGCAGGCATCGCTCGCTCCGAGACCTGCTGGCGTGGAGTTACGAACTGCTCGTGGAGAGCGAACGGTCAGTGCTGCGGGCCATCTCGATCTTCGCCGGCGAGTGGTCGATCGCCGACGCGATCGCGCTCTGCGCGAACGAGGACATGGCCTCCGGACACGTCGCCGCACTGATCGCGGATCTTGCGGAGAAGTCGCTGGTCTCGGTCGCCTTCGTCGACGGCGAGGTCCGCTATCGCCTGCTCGAATCGACCCGCGCCTTCGCGCGCGAACGGTTGGAGGACGCGCGCGAGGGCGACGAGATGCGCGAGCGGCATCTAGAGTTCTTGCTCAGGCGCTTTGCGGAACTCGATCCGGCGCTCGGTGGCGCGGATGCGCTGCACGTCCTTGCCTTCGGCAACGCGCTGATGAACGACATGCGACAGGCGCTTGCGACCGCCCTCAAGTCGGACGGCGACGTGGAGCGGGCGGCCGCGCTGCTCGTAGCCGCCAATCGGTTCTGGCTCGAGACCCCGAACATCCGCGAGCTGCGTGCGTACTGCGAACGCGCCTTGGCGCTGCTCCCCGCCGGTGCCGACCTACTGCGCGCGCGGGTCTCATATTGCATCGCGGTCCTTGCGCATTCGTCTGGCGACGGCGAAGCTCGCGAGCGTTTCGCCGAGTTCGCGAGAGCCGGTTACGAACTTGCCGGTGAGGTCGCGGGTCAGGCTCGGGCTTGGAACGTCCTGGGGCTCTCGGCGATCGCGCGTGGCGAAACACGCACTGCCGGCCGCGCCTACGAGCGGAGTCTCGAATTGCAGAGAGAGGCCGGGGAACCCGCGGGCGTTGCGATCGCATTGATGAATCTCGCGACGATCACGCAGGAGCACGAATTGGATCGCGAGCGCTCGCACGCGTTGCTGCGCGAGGCCGCGGAGATCATCCGCGACCACGAGACGCCCGTCAACTACATGTCGATCCTCAACAATCTCGCGATCGCCGCCGCGCTCTTGGGCTCGTTCGATGAGGCGATGGCCTATCTCGACGAAGCCGACGCACTAGCGCGCGGTGCCGGCAACGAGGCTCTGATCGGCACGTTTCATCTCAGCCGGGCCGAAGCGGCGTTGCTCTGTGAACACGTCGAACTCGGTCGCGCATCCCTCGCCGCGGCGCGCGAGATCATGCTCGGGCAGCCGGACATGCTCGCTCTGGAATGGCTGGACGTCGCGCTACAGCTCGCCGATCGAGACGAGCGTCTCGACGATGCCGCGATCCTGTTCGAATACACGGAGCGGATCCGCGCCGAGCGCAAGACCCCGGCCTCCCCGTTGCTCGCGCTCCGACGGGAAGCGCATGCGCGCCGCCTGGCGCCCGACGGAGGACGGCTACGCTCTGCAAAGCTCCGTGCGAGTCTGCTGCCGCGCGCGCCTCTCGAGTATCTCGCGCGCGTTCCGCTCGGTGTCGAGGTGCACCGATGACGATGCCGGCCATCTTTTTCGGACATGGGAATCCGATGAACGCGCTTGCGGAGAATGCATACACGCGCGCCTGGGCGGCGTTCGGTGCGCGCTATCGGCCGAAAGCGATCCTGGCGATCTCGGCGCATTGGTACGTGCCGGGCGTGTCCGTCACCGCGGCCGATCCGCCGCGCACAATCCACGATTTCGGCGGTTTCCCGAAAGCGCTCTTCGAGGTCCGCTACCCGGCGCCGGGCGACGCGACTCTGGTCGCGCGGGTCTCGGAGCTGCTCGGTCCCGGCGTCCACGCCGATCGCGAGTGGGGGCTCGATCACGGGACTTGGTCGGTGTTGATCCACGCCTACCCGAAGGCCGACGTCCCGATCGTGCAACTGAGCATCGACGAAACGCAGGACCCGCAGTTCCACTACGATCTCGCGAAGCGATTG
>JALYSX010000260.1 GCA_030854585.1 Vulcanimicrobiota bacterium | reverse complement strand
GTACGGACGACGTTCGGCCCGCAATCGTGCGATCGGCATTGAGCGTGCCTTACTCCGCGAGGAACGCGCATCATGATGCTTGCGCATCGTATCCGTCTTGTTCCAACCGCCGAACAAGAGACAGCGTTCCGGCGCGCCTGCGGTATCGCTCGGTTTGCGTACAACTGGGGCCTTGCGGAGTGGCGACGGCAGTACGCTGCCGGAGAGAAACCATCAGAGATTGCGCTACGAAAGGCGCTCAACGCAGCCAAACACGAACAGTTTCCGTGGATGCTCGAGGTGACGAAGAACGCTCCTCAGCAGGCGGTCAAGAATCTTGGTCGCGCTTACATAAACTTCTTTGACGATCTCAAGAAGTATCGCCGCAAGGATCTGCCGTGGAAACGCGTTCGCGTGCCGACGTTCAAGAAAAAGGGCATCCACGATGCCTTTCGCGCAGATAATGGGACTGACAAGCGCCACCTCAACGCGGTGCAAACCGATGGCAAGCGCGTGCATCTTCCGATCATTGGCTGGGTCAAGATGCGCGAAGGAGTGCGCTTTGCGGGCAATATCCGCTCGGTGACGATTTCACGGAAGGCCGATGCTTGGTTTGCAAGTTTCTGCATCGAGGTCGCTCACGAACCTCCGACTCGTACCGATACGATACGGGTTGGCGTCGACCTGGGCGTTACGACCCTCGCGACCATTAGTGAGGGCCCCACTAGTATTGCCGCACCAAAACCGTTACGGAGGTATCTGAAGAAACTTGTGCGCCTTTCGAGGGCGCTTTCCCGCAAGCAACGCGGTTCGAAGAATCGTGCTAAAGCGAAAACCAAGCTCGCACGACTTCATCGGCGGATTGCCGATATTCGCGCCGACGCGTTGCATAAGCTCACTACGCACCTCACGAGCTATCGAACAATGGTAATCGAAGATCTCAACGTATCGGGAATGCTCGCAAACCGGCATCTCTCGCGAGCTATTGCCGACCTTGGGTTCTTCGAGTTCCGACGGCAACTCGAGTACAAAGCGCCCATGACGGGAGCGACGGTTATCGTCGCCGATCGGTGGTATCCATCATCGAAGACCTGCTCGGCGTGCAAGACGAAAAACGTAAACCTCACGCTCAAGGAGCGCTTCTGGACGTGCCAATCGTGCGGCACGACCCACGACCGCGAAGTCAACGCGTCCGTGAACCTCGCACAATACCCGGAGAGTTGGTCCGGGTCAGCCTGTGGAGCCGAAGGCGCTGGCGACGAGAATTATCTCGTCGTGAAACCGGCGGCGTAGAAGCAGGAAGATTTGTCAATACAAATCACAACGGTTAGCGGCCTTCGTGCTCTCCCGAGCCGAGGATACCGTAGAAGAAGTACTTGTTGCCTTTGTTGGTCGTGACGACGATGCCCGTCTCGTCGATCTCTGCGGACGCGACCGTCTTGCCGATCATCGTCTCGAGGATGGCTTGGGCCTGCAGAAATTCGGCTTCACGCGATGCGCCTGGCTCCGCCTCGATAAGGTGGAGAAGCTCGTCGATCCGATCGTTCATCACCAATTCTATACATCGTCCGGGGAGCGGGATTTGTTAGCGGAACGTAATGCCTGATAGAAATATCAAAGGGGGTCGCCCCCCGGGTTGAGGAGAAGCGGATGGGTGAAGTGTTCGTGCTAGAGGTGCTCAGTGGGCCGTTGGACGGGAAGACCTGGCCATTCGACTCCGAGATCGTGGTCGGCCGGGACGACCAGGTGGCCGACGCCTGCCTGGCGCTCGACCGGTACGTCTCGCGCCGCCACGCCGTTCTGCGGGGCGAAGGCGAGAGGCTGATCCTGGCCGACCTCGAGAGCCGGAACGGCACGAAGCTCGACGGCAAGCCGGTCGTCGGCGAGGTCGAACTGGCCGTCGGAGCGCCCTTCGTGGTCGGGCGTACCGTCCTCCGGGTGACCCGAGTCTAAAGAGAACGCTGATGCAGGTCGCCTCCGCGATCGCGCCCGCGCGCGCACTGCTCCGCGCGCTACCGCGCCCGCTCGGTTTCGTGCCGACCATGGGTGCGTTGCACGCCGGCCATCTGGCATTGATCGCGGCCACTCGCGAACGTTGTGCGAGCGTGGTCGCTTCCGTCTTCGTCAATCCGTTCCAGTTCGGTCCGACCGAAGACTTTGCGAAATATCCGCGCGACTTCGACGGCGACTTCGCCAAGCTCGCGAGCGCCGGCGTCGATCTGCTCTTCGCTCCGGACGCGCCCACGATGTATCCGCCCGACTTCACCACCGCCGTCG
>JALYSX010000235.1 GCA_030854585.1 Vulcanimicrobiota bacterium | reverse complement strand
GTCGAACACCTGTTCGTGAAAGATGTTTTTGTGCTCGTCTGCCCTTGTCGGGGCCCACCCTTCTGCGTATAGTGGTGGGGAGTGGTGTGAAGTGGTGGTCTAGGGAGGGGTAATGCACGCGGATTTGCCGCGCTTTACCGGGTCGGTCGAACACGCCCTGGATGACAAGGGGCGACTCATCGTACCCGCGAGGTTCCGTGAACGCCTGGGAGCCGGGTTTGTTTTGACAATTGCCCAGCCCGATCCGTGCCTGGCCCTCTACCCGAGCGTGACGTGGTCCGAGCTCTGCGCCAAACTCGAAGCAGCTCCCCGCAAGGACGACCGTTTCCGCCGGTTGGTCCGCCATCTCTTCGCCAATACCGAGGAAGTCACGTACGACGCCCAAGGGCGGTTGCTCATTCCGAGCCACCTGCGCACCTATGCCGGGATCGAGCGGGACGTTACCTCGATCGGTTCGCTGACCCGGGTCGAGATCTGGGCTCAGGACCGGCTCGCCCAACACGCCGCTCCCGAAGGCGAGGTCGCCGATTTCATGGCCGATCTCGGTCTGTACTGATGTGGCACTCGCATGAGCCACGTTCCGGTCCTCTACACGCAATCGCTCGAGTTGCTGGCGATCCGCCCGGATGGCATCTATGTGGATGCAACCTTCGGTGCGGGCGGGCATACGGGTGGGATGCTGGAGCGGGTGCGCACCGGGCGGGTGATTGCGTTCGACACCGATCCGACGGCGGCGGAGCGCGCGCAGTCGATCGCGGATCCGAACTTCACGTTCGTGCATGCGAATTTCCGAGAGTTGGCATCGCGCCTCGACGCGCTGGACGTCCCGGAGGTGGACGGCGTGTTCTTCGACTTGGGGGTCTCCTCTATGCAGTTCGATGAAGCCGATCGCGGATTTTCGCTGCAATATGCGGCGCCGCTCGACATGCGCATGAATCGGAACGAAGGCAGGAGCGCGTTCGACGTGTTGCTGCACGCGAGCGAGTCGGAGCTCGCCGATATCTTCTTCAACTACGGCCAGGAGCGCGCTGCCCGACGGATCGCGCGCGTGATCGTGCAACGTCGCGCCTCCGGGAGACTCCCCGAGACGACCACCGAGTTCGCCGCGATGGTCTCGGGCCTCGTCCAACGCAAGGGCCATCGCGAACGGATCCATCCGGCGACGCGCGTCTTCCAGGCGCTCCGCATCGCGGTCAACGACGAGCTCGGCGCGCTCAAGGACGGACTCGACGCGGCGATCGGTCGCCTGGGGAAGGCCGGGCGCGTCGTCGCGATCTCGTTCCATTCACTCGAAGACCGGATCGTCAAGACGACCTTCCGCGATGACGAACGGCTCGAACGCATCACGCGCAAGCCGCTGATCGCCGACGAGGCCGAGCAAGCCTCCAACCCGCGCGCGCGCAGCGCGAAGATCCGCGCCGCCCAACGGAAGGCCAGCTGATGATCCAACCGCGGTACGTCGACGAACGCTCTCCACGCATCCGCAATCCGCGCCAAGCGCGCGGTGCGACCGACGCGCGCCGCAAGCATCATCACAAGACGCGCTATGCGTCGATCACCCGGTTCTGCCTGGGGCTCGGGATCGCGTCGATCTTGCTGATCGGGTACGTGACGATGACCTCGAATCTGACCGGCATGACCTACGCGGTCGCCAAAGCGGACGTTGGGCGCCTGCAGCTGCAGGGCGAGACCGCGCGGCTCGACGACCGGTTGAGCGGCCTTCGCTCGCAAGAACGCCTCGCGACCTTCGCCGCGCGTCTGGGCATGAAAGATCCGCAACAGTTCGCGCTGGTCCGGGTCGCGCCGCCGGCGACCGACACCTCGCACCTCGCCTTCCTCTCTTCGTTCGCGGCGCTCTTCGGCGGAAAGCCGGCGCACCCGAGCGTGAGGTAGCCGACACGGGGCCGCGCGCATGAATCCGCAACAACGCCAATTCGCGCGCATCGCACCGATGCGCGCGAAAGTCGTTTTTTTCGGGCTGCTCGCGGTCGGGCTGTTCCTTTCGTGGCGACTCTTCGACGTGCAGGTATTGCGCG
>JALYSX010000210.1 GCA_030854585.1 Vulcanimicrobiota bacterium | reverse complement strand
CGTTCCAAGGTCGAAGGCGAACTGCGCGACGAGATCACGCCCAAGAACATCCTGATGATCGGCCCGACCGGCGTCGGCAAGACCGAGATCGCGCGACGTCTGGCCGGCTTGGTCGGAGCGCCGTTCGTCAAGGTCGAAGCGACCAAGTACACCGAGGTCGGCTACGTCGGCCGCGACGTCGAGTCGATGGTCCGCGATCTGGTCGAGCAGGCCGTCCGCATGGTCGGCGACGAGCGCCGCGCCGAAGTCAAAGACCTCGCCGCGCAGCACGCCGTCGAACGTATCATCGACGCGCTCTACCCGGATACGCGCGCACCGCAGCCGCAAGGCGGCGGCACCAATCCGCTGGCCGCAACGCTCGGCTCGATCTTCGGCAACAGCTACACGGCGCCGCCGGTGCAACCGACGCCCGCTGCGAGCGCGCACGCCGGCGACAAGGAGACAATTCGCGACCAAGCCCGCGCGGAGATCGCGCGCGGCTTCTACGACGTGCGTCTGATCGAGATCGACGTTGAAGAGACACCCAACATGCCGATCGGCATCATGGGCGGCGGCTTCGATCAAGGCGGTGGCGATATCGGCGAGATGCTCGGCGGAATTCTGCCCAAGAGGAAGAGCCGCAAGCGCGTGACCGTCGCCGAGGCGCGCCGGATCTTCGAAGCGGACGAAGCCACCAAGTTGATCGACATGGATGCGGTCAAGCGCGAAGCGCTTCGGCGCGCCGGCGAGGACGGCATCATCTTCATCGATGAGATCGACAAGGTCGCCGGGCGTCAGGGCGCGGGCGGTCCGGACGTCTCGCGCGAAGGCGTGCAACGCGATATCCTTCCGATCATCGAAGGCTCGACGGTCGCGACCAAGCACGGCGCGATCAAGACCGATCACATCCTCTTCATCGCGGCCGGCGCGTTCCACCTGAGCAAGCCGTCGGACTTGATCCCGGAACTGCAGGGCCGCTTGCCGATCCGCGTCGAGCTCGACTCGCTCACCGCCGAAGACTTCAAGACGATTCTCACCCAGCCCAAGAACGCGCTGATCGAGCAGTACAAGGCGCTGCTCGCGACGGAGAACGTGACGCTCGACTTCCAGGACGACGCGATCGAACAGCTCGCGGCGTTCGCGATGCAGGTCAACGAGACCAGCGAGAACATCGGCGCGCGCCGGCTCTACACGGTGCTCGAGAAACTTCTCGAAGATATCTCGTTCGAAGCGCCCGAGAAGGCCGGTACGATCGTGATCGACGGACCCTACGTGCGGCGACGTCTGGCCGAGATCGTTACGAACGCGGACCTGTCGGGCTACATCCTCTGACGCCGGTCGAGGTCGGGATCTGCGCCCGGAAGTAGTAGGGCCGCAACGCGTGCGGCGTAGCCGGCGACATTCCGACCAAGAACGCCCGGCGAAGACCACGACCAACAGGTCCGGGAGCGCAGCGGCGAGGGCGGCGGCCGTGTAGAGCATGTGCGGTCCTTCGGAGCGCTCGGGCATGACCCCGGGTGGGGGGGCGTCGAACCCCAGGCGCCCATGCCCTATATCCGCGAGATCATCCAAAAAGGCCACCCCACGCTTCGCAAGATCGCCAAGAAGGTCAATCTTGAGGAGCTCAAGGACCCGTTGATGCAGCAGCTTTTCGACGACATGTTCGAAACGATGTACGATGCGCCGGGGATCGGGCTCGCGGCTCCGCAGATCGGTATCAGCAAGCGCATCTTCACGATCGACCTTCAAGACGACAAGGATGAGCACGGCCCGTTCGTGGTCGTCAATCCGAAGTTCGAGTCGACCGAGGGCGCCGAGTGGCGCAAGGACGGCTGCCTCTCCTACGAAGGCTGGGTCGGCGAGACCGAACGCTACACCCACGTGGTCGTGACCGGCTTCGATCGTTATGGCGAGAAGATCCGCCTCGAGGGCACCGGACTGTTCGCGCATTGCCTGCAGCACGAGATCGATCATCTCAACGGCATGCTCTACCTCGAAAAGGCGCGCAACGTGCACCTCGCGACGGAAGACGAAGAAGAAGAGAGCGACGAGGGCGGCGAGGCCGTCGAACCGGTCGAAGCGTCCGTAGCGAGCGAGTGATGCTGCGCACCTTGTTCTTCGGCACGAGCGCATTCGCCGTGCCGAGCCTGCGCATCTTCGCGTCGCGCACCGAACTGCTCGGCGTCGTCACCCAACCGGACCGGCCCTCGGGTCGGGGTCAGCGTCTGCATCCGACGCCGGTCAAAGCGGCCGCATTGGAACTCGGGCTGACGGTCTACGAGCCGGTGAAGCTCCGCGCGTTCTGCGAGGAGATGATGGGCGAGTCGTTCGACCTGTTCGGCTTGGCGTCGTACGGACGCATCTTGCCGCAAGCGTTGCTCGATCTGCCGCGCCTGGGCGCGCTCAACGTGCATCCATCGCTCTTGCCGAAGTATCGCGGCGCA
This sequence comes from Vulcanimicrobiota bacterium, assembly GCA_030854585.1. GTDB lineage: Bacteria > Vulcanimicrobiota > Vulcanimicrobiia > Vulcanimicrobiales > Vulcanimicrobiaceae > JALYSX01. The sequence goes on along the minus strand of JALYSX010000210.1, from coordinate 3,652 downwards.
ACGCCGATCCAGAGCGCCTTGCGTAACGGCGAACAGGTCACGGGCGTTTCGATCATGCTGATGGATGCGGGCATGGACACCGGCGAGATCGCACTTCAAGAGCGCGTGCCGATCTCCCGGGACGACGACTACGGCAGCCTGCACGACCGGCTGGCCGGCGTCGGCGCGAAGATGCTCGGCAAGGCGATCGCGGCCGCGGCCGACGGAACGCTTCTGCACGCACCGCAGAGCGGGGAGGCGAGCCTGACGCGCCCGATCGCGCCCGCCGACCTCGTGGTCGACTGGAATGCGGACGCGCGCGCGATCGTGGATCAGGTCCGCGCATTTGCACCACGACCCGCCGCGCGCGGCGAACTCCACGGTGAGACCGTAAAATTGCTCCGCGCCCACGTGGGCGCCAACGACGAGGTTATCGTGGACGAACTGATCGCGCCGAATCGCGGCAAGATGACGGGCGAGGCTTATGCCCGCTCGGCCGCCGCCAGGAGCGATCGGTGAACGCGCGCGAAGTCGCCCTCGCGGTCGTCCGCGACGTCTTCCCGGCGTTGCCGGGCACGCCCGAACGCGGCGCCCAGGAAGCTCTCGACTATCGCACCCGCAAAGCCGATCTGGAGCCGCGCGATCGCGCGTTCGCGACCGAACTCGCATACGGTTCGATCAAGATGCGCCGCACGCTGGATTGGTATCTCGCACCGTTCCTCGGCGATCGCGCGGCGAAGCTCCCGCCGGTCATCGCCGAAGTCTTGCGCCTGGCCGTCTACGAACTCGTGTTCACGCGCGCGGACGAACACGCGACCGTCTTCGAGTTCGTCAACCTGGCGAAGAAGCACGGTCACAAGGGCCTGGTCGGGCTCACCAACGCCGTTCTACGCTCGTTTCTGCGCGACCGGCCGACCGAGCCGGCTCCGGACGACTTCGAAGACCTCGACGAGTTCCTGGCCGTCGCGAACTCGTTACCGACTTGGATCGTGCGCCAGTGGCGCGCGGCCTTTCCGGATCGCGTCGCTGCGATCTGCGCGGGCGTCAACCATCCGGCGCAATCCGCGGTGACCGTCAACCCGGCGCGCACGAACGTGGTAGCGGTCGAGGAGGCGTTCGTCGCGGCCGGCGTCGACGCGAAGCGCTCGCCGTTCGTCGACGAGACGCTCGTCGTGAACGACGCGGCCTACGCGCGCGCCCACGAACGCGAGGCCGCCGGCGCCTGGTTCTCGCAAGGCGAGTCCGCCGCGATGCCTGTCGCAATTCTCAACCCGCAGCCGGGCGAAACGCTCTTGGACGTCGCCAGCGGTCGCGGCAACAAGGCGATCCAGATCGGCGGACGCATCGGCGGCGAAGGCACGCTCCTCTGCATCGAACGCGACGAATCCAAGGCCGCGGTCCTCAAGGCGCGGCTCGAAGAAGCCGGCGTCGCGGCCGACGTCCTGATCGGCGACGCGACGGCCGAACTCTTGGAGCCGGGCCGTCGATTCGATCGGGTCCTGGTCGACGTGCCCTGCTCGGGGCTCGGCATCTTGGGCCGTCACCCGGAGGCTCGCTGGCGCAAACGGCCGGAGGACGGAGCTCGCTTGGCCGGGGCCCAGGCGGCCATCTTAGCCCGGGCCGCAGCACACGTCCACGAAGGCGGCGCGCTGGTCTATGCCGTCTGCTCGAGTGATCCGCGCGAGGGCGCGGAGGTCGTCGGAGCGTTCCTGCGAACGCACGATTTCACGCGGGGGTTGATCCCGGCAGTGTTCGAGACGTTCCTCACGGGCGAAGGCGACGTTCTGGTACCTCCCGGCATCGACGGCCGCGATGGCTTCTTCATTGCGAGATTAGAACGACGAACGTAGCGGCACTGCATTGAGTTGGTTTGCACGGATCGAGCAGGCGTGCGCGGCGTTCATAGAACGTACGTTTGCTAAGACGTTCCCGAGCGATCTCGAGCCCGCCCAGATCGCGCGCAAGCTCGTCGCGACCATGGAGGCCCAGACGCGCACCACCGAGAGCGGGATGGTCGCGCCGGACCGCTACGCAGTCATGGTCAATCCTGAAGACTACGAACGGTTGGTGCCGCACCGCGAATATCTCGAACGCGAGTGGGCGGAACTGCTCGAGGATATGGCCACCCGCGTCAGCATCACATTCGGTGCGGGCGCCTGTGCGGTCGTCATGCTCGCGCGCGCCTCGATCCCGAAGGGCGCGATCGAGATCGACCTCGAGGAGCACGATCCGACCGAGCGGATCGAGGTGCCGTGCCCGCCCACGGTCGGGCGCTTTCAACTGCGAATGGTCCGTGGCGTGCCGGCCTACGGCGTCTACCCGATTGACGGCCCGATCATGGTCGGACGGGGCGACGACTCCGACATCTTCCTGGTCGATCCGTCCGTCTCGCGCAAGCACGCCGAGATCGACGTCGACTCCGGTTGGCCGATAGTCCACGATCTGGAGTCGACCAATGGCACGTTCGTCAACGGTGAGAAGATCGAGACGCGCCGTCTCTCACCCGGCGATCTGGTCGCCTTCGGCAAGACCGAGTTGCGACTCGAGGTCGCCGGCGCGTGAACCCGCTTGCGACTCTGCGGATCGGTTCGCTTGAGATCGTCGGGGCGCTCGCACTCTTCGCTGCCGTCGCCGCCGTTCCGCGCACGCGCGCGGTCCGCGATGCCGGCACGTTCGCGCCCGCCAAAGTCGCGCTCGACATCCTCGAACACGGCGCCTCGCGACGCTTCGAAGGCCTCTGTCCGCTCACGATCGGTCGCTCGAGCGCGGCCGACGTGATGGTGATGGACGGCGAAGTCAGCCGCGCGCACGCGCGTCTCGAATCGCAGAGCGGCATCGTCTATGCAAGCGACGCGGGGAGTAGCAACGGCACCTTCTTGAACGGGCGTCGGTTGGACGGTGCGATCGAACTACGCCCTGGAGATAGGATCGACGTCGGCGCGACCCGGATCACGTTCGTCGGGAGCGGCACGTGGGCGTAGCGCTCTCGGGCGATCGCGCCGCACGCGTCAGCATCGTACTCGGCTCCGGCGCGCAACTCTTGGCGGTCGCCGAAGGCTTCGGGCGGATCGACGGGGTTCCGGTCGCCAACGCCGCGTTGCAACGTCTTAGGATCGCCTTCGAACGGCGGCGGCGCGGCGATCGGATCGCGCGCGCGCTCGAACGACCCGAGGGTGCGGCCGCACTGCTCTCCGGATCGGTCGTGCGACTCAACGACGAGATCTACGCGCGCGGCGCGTCTCACGCGGACTTCGTCTCGGCGGGCTGTTCGCTGACGGCCGTGCTGTTGGTCGGCAACCACGCGATCGCCGCGCATCTCGGCGCGACCGCGGCCTATCTCACGCGCGACGGTCACTCCCGCGCGCTCACGCCCCAGCACGTCGTCGCGGATCTGCCCGTCCGCCTGCTGACGCGCGCGCTCGGCGCGCAGCCGGTCTGCGAACCATCGATGGCGAGCTTCGATATCGACGACGGCGACACGCTCGTGTTGACCGACTCCGCCAACCGCCCGCTGATCGTGCGCGAGTTCCGTCGCGACGATCTCGAGACGTTTGCGATGGGCGTCGCATCCTCGGGCCTGGCCACCGTCGCACGTGTCGCGGCCGTCGCCTTTTTCGCGCTCGCGCTTCTGTGCGTTCGCTAGCCCTCGTCGCGCGCCGCCTCTGGCCCGTCC
>JALYSX010000209.1 GCA_030854585.1 Vulcanimicrobiota bacterium | reverse complement strand
GTCGAAGGGCGCGCGAAGAAGAGCGACTACCGCAAGTTCAAGATCCAGTACGACAAGGGCCCGAACGACTTCGCGATGATGCAGGAGACGTTGCGTCGTCGTCTGCGTTATCTGCGCAAAGAGACGGATGAGGATGCGACCAAGACCGAACGCGAACTAGCCAAGAAAGAGAAGTTCGACAAGCGTCCGGGCCTGCTGCTGATCGACGGCGGAAAGGGGCAGTTGCACGCGGTCGTCGGGATCCTCGAGGAGATGGACATGACGGGTCTGCCGGTTGCGGGTTTGGCGAAGGAGCACGAGTGGCTGTACTTGCCCGGGCAGAACGAGCCGATCGTGCTGGCGCCGAACTCGGCCGGCCTGCACCTGGTCATGAGGATCCGCGATGAAGCCCACCGCTTCGCTGTCACCTACCATCGCCAGCGACGGGCCAAGGCGATGACGCAGTCCGCCCTGGACGCTTTCGCAGGGATAGGCCCGGTTCGCAAGAAGCGACTCCTAACGACTTTCGGGTCGACGGCCGCTATCGCGCGAGCGAGTGTGGACGAGATAGCCGCCGTAAAAGGAATGACGCCATCATTGGCGTCTGGCCTCAAAGCTGCACTAGGAGAGTAACATGAACTTTCTCATAGGCTTCATCGTCAACGCGATCGTCTTGTGGTTGGTCATCACCTTCGTGCCAGGATTCCATAACGACGCCGGCGCCTCGGGCATGGGCGCGTTCGGCATGTGGACCGTCATCCTGCTGGCCGTGATCTTCGGCCTCGTCAATGCCATCATCGGGCCCATCCTGCGCTTGATAAGTGCACCGATCACGTGGCTGACGCACGGTCTGTTCTCCATCATCGTGAACTGGGCGTTGCTCGGACTTGCGGTCTGGTTCACGCCGAACCTCAAGGGTGGCTGGTTGCCGACCCTGATCGGCGCTGTCGTCCTGATGCTCGTCGGCACCGTGATCACCATGATGACTGCTCCGAGTAACCAGCAAGCCGCGTAAGGCTCGACATCGGACCTGCGGCCCGACCGATGGATCCATCGGGCGGGCCGTTTTCGTTTCCGCCGGGCCTCGTCGTCGACTTTTCTGCTAGGGGGTCGGCTCCGGCGCCGTTGCGCTTCCCGTGTCGGTCACCTCGGTGATCGGGCTCACGTCGAAGAAGAACTTGAACTTCAAGCCCGTCTTGCGCGTGGCGAACGCCTGTAACTGCTGCACTTGGTTCGGGGTCAGCGCATTCCGGGACCGCACCAGCAGATGAACTTCCGGCGGCGAGGCGAGCCAGTTGAAATCGGTCCGCAACAGGTCGACGCGTTGGAATGTCACCGTCCCGTTCAAGAGCGCGTTCCGCAGGGTCGCCTCGACGCGGGACTGACGGAGCAGATTTCCAGTGGACGCCCCAAGGGGAATGAGGATCACCGCCATGGCCAGCGTCGTCCAGAAGAGGGCGACGCCCGCGCGATGGATGCGGGCGTGGCGTGAAATCGCATAGACGGCCATCGACGCGATGATGATACCGAGCAGGTTCGTGATGTAGAGAAGCGTCGCGCCGCGGGCCAGGTCATGAGCGCCGCCAGCGAGCGCAATCCCGACCACGCAGAGTGGCGGCATCAGCGCGACGGCGATCGCGGTGCCGGCGACCGTCCCGGCGACCTTGGGTTGGACGCGGGCGAATGCCGCGACCAGTCCCGCGGCGATTGCCACGCCGAGATCCAAAAGATTCGGCTGAGAACGCGACAAGATCTCGCTGCCGAAGGTCTGGAAACCGAACGCCAGCGTCAGCAGAGCGGCGAGTCCGACGGCCAACACCGTGCCGGCGACGACCGTGATCACGCCGCGCCGCAACAATCGTGCGTCGCCCTCGAGCGCTCCGTAGGCGACCGGTCCGAGCGGTAGGATCAACGGTGCGACGATCATCGCGCCGATGATGACGGCGACGTTGTTCTCCAGCAGGCCAAAGGTTGCTATCGCACACGATGCCAGGGTAAGGACCATGAAGTTGAAGGTCAGGCGCGCATCGCGCGAAAGCGCCTGATTCAAGAGTTCGTGGTCCGCCGGTGACGGCGGTGCGAACGCCGCCCGTACTCTTTCCATCATTTCGAGTCGTCCTCTAGAGATCGACATGAGTGCTATAGGCCAGCAGAACGTCGCGGCGCGTGATGATACCGAGCAACGCGCCGCTTGCCGCGTCGACCACCGGAAGCAGCGGCGTGGCCGGGTCGGACAGGGCGATCGCGCACTCTTCGAGTGTATCCTCCGGTCGCAGGACGGCAGACGGCGACACGACGATCTCGTCCACCGTCCCTTCGGGGTTGCGGACCAGGGCCGCGGCGACGTCGGCCGCCGTGACGATACCGAGAAAGTGGACGCCCTCGACGAGCGGAACCGCGTACTCCGAGGTCTGCTCCATCCGCTTGGCTATCTCGTCCAGTCGGTCGCCCCTGCGTGCGATGATCTCGGGGACCCGATCGGCGGAGCCGACGAGCACGCGAGAGAACGGACGCGGCTTTCGCGCCCGCGCCCAGTCGATGCCGCGACGCACGAGTTTGAGCTCGTAGACGGTGTGTCCCAACAATCGTCTTCCGAGAATGGTCGCGATGACCGTGCATACCATGAGCGGAAGGATGATCGTATAGTCGTCGGACATCTCGAAGACGATCATGATGGCCGTGATCGGAGCTTCTGAAGCTGCCGCGAACACGCCGGCCATGCCGACCAGACCGTATGCCGCCGCAGAGGCGGTCCACGACGGGAACGCGCCGTGGACGATCGACCCGAACGTGTTGCCGATCATCGCGCCGGTGAAGAGCGATGGCGCGAACACGCCGCCGCTTCCCCCGCCCCCGAGCGTCAATGACGTGGCCAGCGGTTTCAGGATCGCGAGGACGAACGAATGGACGCCGGGCACGTGCGAAGCGAGCATCGCGTCCATCGGTCCGTAACCGACGCCGAAGACC
>JALYSX010000201.1 GCA_030854585.1 Vulcanimicrobiota bacterium | reverse complement strand
GGCTCGGCGTCGGTTTGGGCGTCGCGGTGGCCGCGGCGCTCGGACTCGATGCGGGGCTCGGACTCGGGCTCGGGCTCGCAGCTCGCGCGGGGACGGCCGCGGCGACGAGGACGAGTGCAAGAGCGGTCAGCGTGATGATACGGCGCAAGATCGATACTCCGAAGAAAGCTAGGTCCCAATGCGCCTGCGCTCTCCCCCCGCGTTTTCCTACCTCGCGCGAATCAAAGATGAATCAAAAGACGACCCAGGACGATTCCAACGTAGCACGCGACCAGCCCGAGCACGACGCTTGCGACAATGTAAGCGAAGCCGACCAGCGGAGTGCGTCCGCTGATGAGTCCGAGCGCCTCGAGCGAGAACGCCGAGAAGGTCGTGAAGCCGCCGAGCACGCCGACCATCAGGAAGAGTCGCGCCGCCGAACCCATCCCGAAGACGTGAGCGAGCGCTAGTTCGCCGGCCAGGCCGATGGCGAGACTGCCGCCGACGTTGATCAGCAGCGTTCCCCAGGGGAACTCCGGCCCGAGCCAATGCATCGTGACCAGGCCGATCAGATAGCGGAGAACGGATCCAAGACCGCCGCCGATCGCGACCGCGAGCACATTGCGCCAATCCAAGATCACGGCGTGGCGTGCGTCCTGGCGCGTTCGTAGGCGGGAACGTTCTTGTTATACGCCCACCAGGTCGAGAAGTAGATGAGCCCGCACATGATCCCAAAAAATACGATCACTCCGATTCCCCAGATGCGACGCTTGGTGGTGGACATCCCTGAGAAACGGCTCATGCGAGAAAGGTCTCACCTCTAAAGGAATGGTTGTTCGCCTCCGATACTAGCACATATGCTTTCGAGGTTCGCCGCCCTTTTCGCGGGGCTCTTGGTTCTTTTTTGTTCCGCGGTAGCTCAGGCCGCGCCGGTCAACACCGTCGCCTCGCCGCTCAAAGTGGCGGCCTACGCGACCGTTCTGCGCACGATAAATCCGCAGCTCCCGCAATGGCAGAGCAAGGATCTCGCGAGCCGTCTGCTTCGCAACGCCTCGCATTGGAAGATCGATCCGAATCTGTTGGCCGCCCTCGTCACCGTCGAATCTCGCTGGCACACCCAGGCGCGTTCGCGAGTCGGCGCGATCGGTCTCGGTCAGTTGATGCCCGGCACGGCCGCCTCGTTGCACGTGAATCCACGCAACGCCGCCCAGAATCTCTCCGGCTCGGCGCGCTATCTGAGCGGTCTGCTCGATCGCTTCTCCACGAAGTCCAATCGCTTGGCGCTCGCCTGCGCCGCTTATAACGCCGGACCGCAGGCGGTCGTGCGCTTCGGCGGCGTCCCGCCGTACGCCGAGACCCAACACTATGTCGTGCGCGTGATGCGCGCGATGCGTCACATCGAGCGCACGCTGCGCCTGCCGCTCGCGACCGCGCGGAATACGTCACCCGCGGCCCCCGACGTCAGCTACTGGTCGGGGGACTAAAGGCTCTTCAGAATCTCCGCGACCGCTTCGCGCACCGTATGCGATGCATCGACGCGCACGCCGGTCGCGCCGGCGTTGCGAGCGGCTTGGACGTCGCTCTCCTTATCGCCGATCACCACGCAACAGGCCGGATCGACGCTGAGTGCGCACGCCGCATCCAGGATCAGCTTCGGCCGGGGCTTGCGACAGTCGCATCCATCCTCCGGTCCGTGCGGACACACGAAGAAACCGAGGAACGGTCCGAGCAATTCGCCCACACGCGCGTTGACCGCATCCACCTCCACGAGCGTGATCAAGCCGCGACCGACGCCGCTCTGATTACTCACGACCGCGACCGGTATCCCGGCCGCGCGCAACGCATCGAGCGCTTCACGCGCCCCGGGTAGCGGGACGACCCGCGCCGGGTCGCCGTTATACGGGATGTCCTCGATCAGCGTCTCGTCGCGATCGAAGAGCACGGCGCACACCTTCACGTCGCGACGTAGACTTCCGAACCCGCTTCGGCGAACTCGCGGGATTTTTCGGCCATGCCGGACTCGGCGTACTCGCGGACTTCTTGCGTGATCTTCATCGAACAGAAATGCGGGCCACACATCGAGCAGAAATGCGCGACCTTCGCGCCCGGCGCCGGAAGCGTCTCGTCGTGGAACTCACGGGCCGTCTCCGGATCGAGCGAGAGATCGAACTGATCCTCCCACCGAAACTCGAAGCGCGCCTTTGAGAGCGTGTCGTCCCAATGCCGTGCGCGCGGATGTCCCTTGGCGACGTCGGCCGCGTGCGCCGCGATCTTGTAGGCGATCACGCCGTCCTTGACATCTTTCTTGTTCGGCAGACCGAGGTGTTCTTTCGGCGTGACGTAGCAGAGCATGGCCGTGCCGAACCAGCCGATCATGGCGGCGCCGATCGCCGAGGTGATATGATCGTAGCCGGGCGCGATGTCGGTCACGAGCGGGCCAAGCGTGTAGAACGGCGCTTCGTGGCAGATCTCGAGCTGCTTGTCCATGTTCTCTTTGATCAGGTGCATCGGCACGTGACCGGGGCCCTCGATCATGACCTGGCAGCCCTTGTCCCAGGCAACCTTGGTGAGCTCGCCCAGTGTCTCGAGCTCGGCAAATTGCGCCGCATCGTTGGCGTCGGCGTTGCAGCCCGGACGCAATC
>JALYSX010000200.1 GCA_030854585.1 Vulcanimicrobiota bacterium | reverse complement strand
TCGCTCAAGAAAGAAGTCGCACCGGGCTCGATGGTCGTCTGCGACCAGATCGTCGACCGCACCAGCGGCCGCCACGACACGTTTTTCGACGGCCCGATCACGACGCACGTGTCGTTTGCCGACCCGTACTGCCCGACGCTCCGCCCGATCGCCTCGAAGGCGCTCCGCTCACTCGGCATCGAGACGCACGACACCGGCACGGTCGTCGTCATCCAGGGTCCGCGCTTCTCGACGCGCTCGGAATCGAAGTGGTTCCAGAGCCAGGGCTGGGAAGTCATCAACATGACCCAGTACCCCGAGTGCTATCTGGCGCGCGAACTCGAGATCTGCTTCGTCAACATCTCGCTGATCACGGACTACGACGTCGGCTTGCCCGGCACCGAGCCCGTCTCGCATCACGCCGTGATGGAGGTCTTCAAGAAGAACAACGACCGCGTCAAGGATGCGATCGGCAAGATCGTCGCGGCGATCGACATCGACGCCGATTGCTCGTGCCACCACGCCCTCGACGGCGCGCGCGGCTAATAGCGATGCGCAGCGGGAATCGTCTGAATCCGGCGATCTATCTGCAGGCGATTCCGCTGCTCTTCCGGCATCCCTCGATCGTCGTCGCGCCGCTCACGGCGTCGGTCGTCTCCGTGTTGCTGAGTCAACTCGGCCAACTGATGACCGACCCCGTCGGTGGCGTCGGCGCGGGTCTCTACGGGTTCATCGGGCAGATCGTCTACCTTATCGCCTTTGCGACCGCCGTCATCCAGGCGCACAACATCTGGCGAGGCTACGACGGCTCGTTCGACGCCGCATGGCGCGAGACGAAGGGCAAACTCGGCGGCATCGCGCTCGCCGCCGTCGGCTTCAGCTTCCTGTTGAGCGTTGCCGCGCAGATCGGCGCCTATCTCGGGCCGATCTCGATCCTGTTGCAACTGTTGGTCGCATTCTTGCTGATCTATACGATCCCCGCGGCCGCCATCGGCGGGCAGCCCGCCGGTTACGCCATTCAAGCCTCGTATCGCGCGGCCGTCGCACACCCTTGGGCGACCGCTCTGCTCGCGATCGTCTTCGTCGTCTTCACGGACTTCGTTCCGCTCTTCCTCAGCCCGCTCTACGGGGGCTTACCGAGCATCGCCGTGCAACTGATCGCGGCGGCGATCTACGCATTGCTCCTGTCCTACTTGGCGTTCCCGTTCGCCAAGCAGTACGACGATATCGCCTGAGGGATCCCTAGCCGCGACCCTTATTCGTCAATGCCATCCGGACGATCTCGCCGACCATGGCCGGGCTGACGTTCGTCCGGGCGAGGCGTTGGGCGTCGTCGATCTTGCCGAGAAGGACGATCGCATCGCGCGCTTCGAGGGCGCGCAGGCCTTTCAGATCGCTGCCGTAGTCGGGAGCGACCAGCGGTGCGCTCGCACCGGCCGCGCCGATCGCGACCCAATCGCGCGCCAGCGTCTTGACCACTTCCAGACCGTCGTCGAGCGTATCGCGCGTCGCCCAGGTCTCCTCCGGCGTTCCGCCCGCGACGACCTTGAGAAACCATGCTGCGACTTGCGACCGTAGCGTCTCCTCGTCGCCGCCGAGCGCTGCGAGCGCACGCGTCACGCTTCCTTGCCCGAGCGATGCGCCGAGCTCCGCCTGTGCGGCATCCTGGCCGAGGCGGCCTAGTATATCGCGCACGTCCGCATCCGAGAGCCGAGGGAAATGCACGTCTACCAGGCGCGAACGGATGGTCGCGATCAACCGGCCGGGCGAATCCGAAGTGAGCAGCAACACGACGTCGTCGGGTGGTTCCTCGAAGAACCTCAACAACGCGTTCGCCGCTTCGATCGAAGCGAACTCGACGTCGCCGAGCAGGAGCACGCGCATCCCGCCGCTGTAGGATTCAAGCGAGAGCTGACGCACGATGTCGCGCGATTTCAGCTCCTCGCCTTCATAGAAGCCCATAGCCTCGTCGCGCTTGCCGATCTTGACCGCGCCGACGTTCTCGATGAAGTCCGGGTGACGCGTATCCGTGCCGGCCTGGAAGAGTCTGCATGCGCCGCAGACGCCGCAGTAGCCGAGCACGGTCTCGTGCGGGCCTTCGCACATGAGCGACTGCGCGAGCCGACGCGCGAACGTCTTCTTCCCGACGCCGGCCGGGCCGCTGAACAGATAAGCGTGGGCGATGGTGGCTTTGGTGATACGCGCGAAGAACGCGCGCGGCCTCGCCGCGCCGACGACGTCGAACTTCAGTTCGCTCACGCGGCCCGCGCTTTGGCGAGAAAGGCCATCGCTTCGTCGATCAGCACGTCGACCGGGCGAGTCGCGTCCAGCACGCGCATCCGCGGTTCGCGCATCGCAAGCTCGAGAAAGCCCTGGCGCGCGCGAGCGAAGAACGCAAAGGTCTCGTTGTCGAGGCGGTCGTTGGCGCCCGGACGACTCTCGACGCGCAGCCGCGAGACTTCGGGCGGGACGTCGAGGATCAGAGTCAGATCGGGGTCCAGGCCGTCGGTCGCGGCCGCACACATGCCGCGCAGCATCGCGAGATCCAGCCCGCGGCCGTAGCCCTGGTAGGCGAGGGTCGAGTCGTAGTAGCGGTCGCAGAGCACGATCTTTCCTGCGGCCAGCGCGGGACGTATGACGTCGCTCACGAGGGCGGCGCGAGACGCATTCATCAGCAGCGCTTCGGTGAGGGGCTCGACGTGGAGCCCGGGCCGGAGGACCACCTCGCGGATGGCGTCGCCGACCGGCGTTCCGCCCGGCTCGCGCGTGGAAAGCACGTCTAGGCCCTGCTCGCGCATGCGTTCCAGCATGCCGACAAGCAGGGTGCTCTTGCCGCTTCCTTCAATCCCTTCGAGGGTTACAAACATGCTTCGACGCTTCGACATATAGGACGGCATGGCTTTCGAGAACTCGGTACTCGGCGATGTCCTCGAGTGGTTCCTCACCCGCATCGGGGATCGTAGGCAGTACAAGCGACGCGCAGGCGCCTTCCACGTGTGGTGGCAGCCCGATCCCAGCGACGCCAAGAAGAACATCGCCGGCCGCGGCATCGAGGTCTCGCCGAACGGCCTCGTCTTCATCATCCCGGTCACCATCAACGTCCCCGAGTACAATTTGATCGCCGGCATCCGCGATCGCAAGATCCCGTTGCGCGTCAAGGCCGTGCGGAACGACACGGTCGAGCATCAAGGCAAGCGCTGGAACCGCTATATGGTCTCGTTCCAAGGCGTCTCGGCCGACGACTGGGACGCGATCGTCCGCTACGTCAACGATACGCCCGAGCTGCCCGATCGTCGCAAGATGCAGAACGCCGAGATGGCGGATCAGACCGACGATGCATACCGGTTGCTACCGATGGCGATCCAGAACAAGATCATCAATACGCTGG
>JALYSX010000199.1 GCA_030854585.1 Vulcanimicrobiota bacterium | reverse complement strand
ACTTCCTGGTGCTCTACCGCACCAACGCTCAATCGCGTGTCTTCGAAGAAGCGCTGATCGCGGACGGCATTCCCTACCGCGTCGTCGGCGGCGTCGGCTTCTATCAACGCGCCGAGATCAAAGACGTCATCGCGTATCTCCGCTACATCGCGAATCCGTCCGATTCGATCGCGTTCAAGCGCATCATCAACGTCCCGCGTCGCGGCATCGGTCAGCAGACGCTGGCCGCGCTGATCGCCGCCGCGAACGTCGCCAAGAAACCGCTCGGAGAGGCGGCCGCCGACGGCGAGCTGCTCCGCCGCGCCGTTCCCAAGAAGTTGAAAGAACTCGAGCGTTTCGCCGAACTGATCGCCAACCTGCGCGCAAGCGCCGGCGGCGTCCGCCTGAGCGACCTGCTCACCGCGGTCATGGAAGAGTCCGGCTACGTCCGCGAACTGCAGTCCGAAGAGACCCACGACGCGCGCGCCCGCCTCGAGAACCTGCAAGAACTGGTCGGGGTCGCTCGCGAGTACGAAGAGCGCGATGCCGAGCCGACCCTGGAAGGCTTCCTCGCCAACGTCGCGCTGATCAGCGACCTCGACGCGCTCGATCCGGATGCGTCGTACGTCACGCTCATGACCATGCACGGCGCCAAGGGCCTGGAGTTCGGTCACGTCTTCCTGACCGGCCTGGAAGAAGGCGTCTTCCCGCACACGCGGGCGCTGACCGATCAGACCGAGTTGGAAGAAGAACGCCGCCTGGCCTACGTCGCGGTCACCCGCGCGATCAACACGCTGGTGCTCTCGTTCGCGCAGCGTCGCACCATTTACGGCAACACCTACGCCTACCCGCGCTCGCGTTTCCTCGAAGAGATGCCGGGCATCCAGATCCTCGAGACCGAGGCGATCACCATGCCGCGTCCGGCCGGCGGACGCTGGCGCGAAGTCGCCATCCACGAGTCGGCCGGTGCCGGCTTGACGATGGATCTGCAAGCGGGCGACAAGGTCAAGCACCCCAAATGGGGCGAGGGCACGATCGAGAACGTCGTCGGTGGCGGCGGCGACGGCCTGGTGACCATCGACTTCCCGAACGTCGGGCAGAAGATGCTCATGCTGAAATACGCACCGCTCGAAAAAATCGGCTAAACCGGCGCCCTTTCCGTGGGGCTTCGTTACCGAAGTCCTCATTTGCTAAAGCAAACTTCGGACTCCGGTGCATCGCCCGCGCGAAAAGTGCATCCGGTCATTCTGGATATATATGATTAGAGTAGCGATCGCGGGCGTGCTCGGACGGATGGGCACCATCGCCAGGACGGCTCTCGAAGCGACGGACGATTGTACGTTCGTCGGCGGTTTTGCGCGCGTGGGAAATGCGTCGCAGAAGACCTTCGACGACCTCGACTCGCTCTTCGCCAACGCCAAGCCCGACGTGTTGCTCGACCTCACCACCCATCCCGCCTCGGTCGACGTCTCGATGCGCGCGCTTGCGCACGGCGTTCGCCCAATCATCGGTGCGACCGGCTGGACCGATGCGGAGCGCGACGCGCTCGCAACCGAAGCCGAACTGCGCGGACTCGGCGCGCTGATCGTCCCCAACTTCGCGCTCGGTGCGGTGCTGATGATGCGCTTTGCGGAGATGGCGGCCAAGTTCTTCCCGACCATCGAGATCGTCGAGCTGCACCACGATACGAAGAGGGACGCACCGAGCGGAACCGCCCGATCGACCGCCGAGCGGATCCGCGCGGCCGGCGGCCCCGCCGACGTGCCGATCCACAGCGTGCGCCTGCGCGGCTTGGTCGCGCACCAAGAGGTGCTCTTGGGCGGCGACGGCGAGTTGCTGACCCTGCGCCACGACGCACTCTCGCGCGAGGCGTTCGCCGCGGGGATCGTCGCCGCGGTCCGCGCGGTCGGCGACGTGCGTGGCCTGGTCGTCGGATTGGACGGAATCCTCGGATGAAGGTAGCCGTCGTCGGCGCGACCGGCGTGGTCGGCGAGACGATTCTGCGCGTGCTCGAAGAGCGCGGTATCGGGAACGGTTCGGTCGGACGCTTCGCCTCGCGCGATCGCGACGGGATCCGCGCGGCCACGGATGAAACCCTCGGCGAGTACGACGTCGTCTTCTTCGCGAGCGGTGAGGACGCAAGCGTTCGGTACGTGCCGGCGCTGGCCGCACGCGGCGCGTTCGCGATCGACAACTCGTCGAGCTATCGCATGCAGGCCGGGGTGCCGCTGATCGTGCCCGAGGTCAACGCCGACGCGGCCCGACCCGAGCATCGCATCTACCCGGTCGCCAACTGCACGGCGATCGTGCTCTGCGTCGCGCTCGCACCGGTCCGCGACGTCGCGGGACTGCGCAGCGTACGCGTCGCCACCTATCAAGCCGCCAGCGGTGCCGGGCGCGCCGGCTTGGAGGAACTGCTCGCGGGCGAACGCGCGATCGCAAGCGGCGAAGCCGAACCCGCCAATACCGCCTTCCCCGCGCGGCTCGCGCGCAACGTCGTGCCGCAGGTCGGCACGTTCGATGACGACGGCTTCAGCGGCGAAGAACGCAAGGTCGCCGAGGAGACCCGCAAGATGCTCGGCCTGCCCGAGTTGAACGTGATGGCGACGACCGTCCGCGTGCCCGTCCGCACGGCGCACAGCGAGGCGATCTTCATCGAGACCGAACGCGACACGAGCGTTGAAGAACTCGGCCGTGCGTTCGAACGCGCGCCGGGCGTGGTCTTCCACCGCACCGGCATCGTGACGCCGCGCGAGGTCGAGGGCACCGACCACGTTCACGTCGCTCGCCTTCGCGCGGAAGAGGGCTCGGGTCGCAACTTCGCGCTCTGGGCGGTCGGCGATCAACTGCGTAAAGGCGCCGCCACCAACGCGGTTCAGATACTGCAGTTACTCACCTCGAAGGGATACATCGGCGCATGACGGCCGTGCGAGGGGTAGCCGTACTCAAGTTCGGCGGAACCTCGGTCGCGACGCCCGAGCATCGCGCGCAGGCGATCGCCCGCATTCGCGACGCCCGCGACGGCGGCTTCGCGACGGTCGCGGTCGTCTCGGCGATGGGCCGCGTCAACGATCCCTACGCGACCGATACGCTGCTCGCGCTCGGCGGCGGCGCGAGCGCCACCCGCAACGCCGATCTGCTGATCACGTGCGGCGAGACGATCGCGGCGGCCGTCCTGGCAAGCGAACTGTGCGCCCTCGGGATCGAGGCGGTCGCGCTGACCGGCGCGCAGGCCGGCATCATCACCAACGCCACCCACGGCGATGCGAGCATCCAGAGCGTCGATCCGGATGCGGTACTCGTGCTGCTCGATCGCGGCGTCGTGCCGGTGATTGCGGGATTTCAGGGCGCGACCGAGGACGGCGTCGTCACCACGCTCGGCCGGGGCGGCACGGATCTCTCGGCCATCGCGATCGGGCACGCGCTCGGCGCGGACCGCGTCGACATCTATACCGACGTGAGCGGCGCGATGACCGCCGACCCACGCCGGATCGAAGGCGCGCACACGATCGAGCGTGCCTCGCTCGACGAGATGACCGAACTTGCCGAACACGGCGCCAAGGTGATGCATCGCAAGGCCGCCGACTATGCGCGCCGCACGAATACCGCCTACGCGATCAAAGGCCTGGAATCGGATGTCGGCACGATCGTCGACGATTCGTTCGACGGCCATCGCCCGGTGACGGGCGTGACCTCGTCGGGTCGGGTCACCTGGGTCCGCGCGATCCGCGGCGACATCGAGAACCCCGAAGCGCGTATGCAGTTGGAGCTGGAGATGTTCCGGCGCGTCGCCGAGGGCGACATCTCGATCGATCAGGTGACGATCAATCAGGCCGGCGTCTGTTTCGTGGTCGAGGGCGATCGCGGCAACGAAGTCCGGCGCCTGCTCGGCGACTTGAATCTGGCCGTGCGCGTGCGGGAGGGCTGCTCGAAACTCTCGGTCGTCGGCGCGGGCATGCGCTACGCCCCGGGCGTGATCCGCGACATCGTGACCGCGCTCTCGCGTGCGAATGTCGAGATCATCCACTGCACCGACTCGAATATCACGGTCTCAGTCCTGATCCCGCAGGAGGACGCGGTTCGCGCCGAGCAGGCCGTCCACGACCAGTTCCACCTCGCCTCCGAGAGGGTAGTCGGCTGACATGACGTTCGGAAATCTCCTGACCGCGATGATCACACCGTTCGACGCGGACGGCGCGTTGGACGTGGCCGAATCGGCGCGGATCGCGGCGTTCCTGGTCGAGCGCGGCAACGACGGCTTGATCGTGGCGGGCTCGACGGGTGAAGGACAGACGCTCTCGGATCCCGAGCGCAACTCGCTGATCGCTTCGGTGAAGAATGCCGTCGCCGGCCGCGCTTGCGTGGTCGCCAACGCCGGGACGAACGACACGCGTACCTCGGTCGCCGCCGCCCGGGCAGCCCAGGGTGCGGGCGCCGATGCGATCCTGGCGGTCGTACCCTACTACAACAAGCCGACCCAGAGCGGCATGCTCGCGCACTTCGGTGCCATCGCCGACGCGAGCGATCTGCCGGTGATCATCTACAACATCCCGGGGCGGACCGGCACCAACATGTTGCCCGAGACGTTGCTCGAGCTCGCGCGCCGGCACGATACGATTCTCGGCGTCAAAGAGTCGAGCGGCGACCTCAAGCAGATCGCGACCATCGCGCGCGATCGCGCGCCGGGATTCCAACTGCTGTGCGGCGACGATCACCTGTTTCTCCCCGCGCTCGCGGTCGGTGCCGACGGCCTGATCGGCGTCGCGACGCACCTGTGCGCGCGCGAGTTCCGCGGGATGTACGAGGCGTTCCGTGCCGGCCGCGTCGCCGACGCGACCAAGACGCATCTCGCGACCCTCGACCTGATCGATGCGCTCTTCTCGACCACCAATCCGATCGCGGTCAAATGGGCGATGCGCGAACTCGGCTTCGCCGCCGGCGAATGCCGCCTGCCGCTCGACGGCATGCCCGCGGCCCTGGCCGCGCGCTTGATGCCGCTCATCGCACCCTACCGCTAGGAACGTCGTGGAAATACTCGGCTGTAAGCTCGATCCGATCGACGCCGATGCGGCGACCGATGCGATCTTCGGGTTCGTGCGCGAGCGGGCGGGCGCGCAGATCGTGACGCTCGGCACCGAGATGGTCGTCTACGCGCAGACCGACGAACGCTTTCGCGCAACCGTGAACGCGTGCGCCCTCTCGCTCTGCGACACGGTCGGCCTGTTGACGGTCGCGCGCAAGCGCGGCGCGAGCCTGAAC
>JALYSX010000193.1 GCA_030854585.1 Vulcanimicrobiota bacterium | reverse complement strand
GCGCTCAAGCTCCGCTTCGATCCGAAGGGCACGCTCAACCCCGGCCGATTCGTCGGTGGCATCTAAGCTCGATGAAAGACGATATCCGCTGGGCCGTGCGGCACGTGCTTGCCTCGCCTCCGCGCCTCCGCTTTCTCTTCCGCGGCGGCCCGTCGACGTTTCTCATCCTGTTGCGTTTTCTGCGCGAGATCGTCCCGCAGGCCGCAAGCGCTCTTGCAGAGATCCGCGCCCATGCCGAAGCGATTCCCGACGAGCGCTTGCGCGCCGAGGCGGTCGCATCGGCCGAGTACAAGGCGTATCACGTGGCGGGCGCCTGCATCCTCGCGACGTTCTTGCCGCCCGCGTTGCAGCAGCGTTACATCGCCATCGTCGCGCCGCTCGAGACGATCTACGATTTCCTCGACAACCTCTGCGATCGTCATCCGGGCGTGGCACCCGCCGCCTATCCGACCTTGCACCGAGCCCTCGCCGACGCGCTCGACCCGACGCGCCCGATCGGCGACTACTATGCCGACGGACCGAACGGCGGGGACGGCGGCTACCTCGCATGGCTGGTCGCCCGGACGCGCGCGGGTCTCGCGGATGTCGCCGGCCTCGACGCGCTCGCGCCGCTCCTGGCCGAAGCGGCCGCCTTCTACAGCGACCTGCAGACGTTCAAACATCTGCCGCCGGGCGAGCGCGAGGAGGCCTGCATCGCCTGGTACGACCGGCATCGCGAGCGCTTCGCACAACTCGAGTGGTACGAGTTCGCCGCCGCATCCGGCTCGCAGTGGCAGGTCTACGTCCCGCTCTTCCTTGCGTTGGCGGGTGAAGGCGAGGCCGCACGGGCGGGCTACGATGCCTATTTCCCATCCGTCGCCGCACTCCACGTGCTGCTCGACGCGTTCATCGACGAAGATGAAGACCGCGAACATGGGGAGCTGAATCTCGCCTCACTCTACGGGGGCGATCCGCGCATGCGAGCACGCTTCAGCGCTCTCGCCGACGACGCCGAAGCGCACTTCGCCCGCCTGCCGCATCCGGACCGACACCGCTTCGTCCTCCGGATCATGACCCTGTTCTACCTGACGCACCCGAAGGTGGCCGCCCAGGGTATGGAGGCCCGGGCGGTCCGTCTGCTCGCCTGCATCAGATGATCGGCCGATAGAGGTAGGGACATGTTACCGTTCACACGCACCCTGGCCGTCGCCGCCACCGCCGTCGCACTGCTCGCCGCGGCGCCCGTCTCGCTCTCGCTCGAAAGAGTGCTGCTCGACGTGCCGAGCGCGCAAGGAGCGCTCGACTCGTCCACCTTCCTGAACCAACGCGCGCACTACGCTGGCACGGGTGCCGACAAGTTCGTCGCCGAGTGGATGCGCGAGAAGCTCGCAGCCGCAGGCTTCGATGCGCGCATCGAATCGTTCAGCGCCGAGGTCTATACGCCGAAGCTCCTCGAACTGCAATTGCTGACCTCGCCGCGCATCGACTTCGAGCTGCGGGAGACGCCGATCCCGGGCGATCCGGACGGCACGCGCAAGGATGCCGGTCTGCCCTTCAACGCCGGCAGCGGGAACGGGGATGTGACCGCTCGCGTCGTCGACGCCGGACACGGTCTCGATGCCGACTATGCAGCGCTCGCGGCGCGTGGCGGAAGCGTGCACGGGACGATCGCCCTGGTGCGCTACGGTCGCGAGTTCCGCGGCGCCCTCGCGCGACGTGCGCAGGCGAACGGCGCGGTCGGCGTGATCTTCTTCAGCGATCCGGCTGACGACCGGCGCGGCGCGCGCTATCCGAACGGTCCGAATCGGCCGCTCGGCGCGGTTCAGCGCGGGTCGCTCGGCACGCCGGCGCTCACGATTCCGGTTCTCCCGATCAGCGATCTTAACGCCCGACGCATCCTCGACGACATGCGCGCCGGGACCACAGTAGCGAATGCGCGCCTAGAAGTCTATCTCGACCGCAACGTCGAGACGCTCTGGAACACGGTCGGGACGATCTCCGGCAGCGATCCGACGCAGTCGGTCGTGCTCGGCGCACATCGCGACGCGTGGGTCTACGGCGTCACCGACAACGGTTCTGGAACCTCGATCCTGCTCGAGGTCGCGCGCGCGCTCGGCTACCTGCACCGTTCCGGTTGGCAACCACAACGTTCGATCACGATCGTCGGCTTCGACGGCGAAGAGATCGGCGAAGCCGGCTCCAACACCTACGTCCGCGTTCACGAGAGCGAACTCCGCCTCGGCACGATCGCGTACTTCAATACGGATGAAGGGACGACCGGACAGACCTTCGGCGCGTCCGGCGTCGCCGCGCTCGCACCGTCGATCCTCGAAGCGACCAAGCGCGTGCGCGATCCGCATACCGAGCGCCAGACCATCTTCAATCGCTGGAGCGCGCAACGCGGCGGTATCGGCATCGGCGCCCCCGGCGGCGGTTCGCATCACGAGAGCTTCCTCTACACCTTCGGCATCCCGACGCTCGAAGTCGGCTTCGGTGGTTCGTTCGGCGTCTACCACTCCGGCTTCGACGATCTTCAGTACGCCAAGCGGTTTGCCGACACGGGCTTCGTCAACCATCGCGCGGTCGCACAGATGCTCGCCCTGCTCGCGATGCGCTTCGCGGATACGCCGACGTTGCCATACAGCTTCGGCTCGTATGTCGCCACCATGCGCACGTCCCTCGCAAGCGTGCGGACCGCCCAGAACGCCGCGTGGGTGGCATCCATCTCGCGTGCGGTCGACCGGTTTGCCCCGGTCGCGCGCGCCTTCGACGCGCACCCCGACCCAGCACGCAACGCGGATGCATTGGCGGCCATCCGAGCGCTCGATGGCGTCCTCTACGCCCGCAACGGGTATGCGGCCGTCTCGTTTCCGGACCTCGCCGGTGCTCCCGCGGCGATCGACGCCGTGACGGCAAGGCTCCGCTAACGCGCTCCGGGAAGCACAGAGCATGCTTCCCTACAGCGAGCGCCGCAGGCGCATCCTCGACGGCATCTCCGGCGACGTCATGATCGTCCCGGGCGCGCGCCAACTGACGCGCAGCAACGACACGGAGTTTTCGTTCCGCCAGAGTTCCGACTTCTTCTATCTGACCGGCTTCGACGAACCGGACGCGCTGCTCGTGCTCGCGCCGCAGCACGCCGGCCACAAGAGCATCCTGTTCCTACGCGAGCGCGACCGGATCAAAGAGATCTGGAACGGTCGCCGCCTCGGATCGGCCGCCGCCCCCGGGGCTCTCGGTATCGATGCCGCCTATCCGATCGAGGAGCTCGCGGACCGTCTGCCCGAGTATATCGTCGGCGCGCGGACCCTGCACTACACGTTCGGCGCCGACGAGTCGCGCGACCGAACGGTGCAAGCCGCTCTGGACGCGGCACGCGCGAAGGCCCGACGGGACAATCACGCCCCGGCGCGCTTTGCCGATCCGGCCATTCCGATCCACGAGATGCGCCTTTTCAAGACCGACGACGAGATCGCGATCATGCGCCGCGCGGCCGAAGCCACCCGGCGCGGCCACGTCGCCGCCATGCGCGCGACCCGGCCCGGTCTGCACGAGTACGAGATCGAAGCCACGATCGAGTACGAGTACGCGCGTGCCGGCGCGCAGTGTCCCGCCTACGAGTCGATCGTCGGGACTGGCGAGAACGCGACCATCCTACACTACGTCACCAACCGCGATGTGCTCAAGGAGGGTGATCTGCTCTTGGTCGATAGCGGTGCCGAAGTCGACTGCTATACCTGCGATGTGACCCGCACCTGGCCGGTCAACGGGCGCTTCTCCGCCGAACAGCGCGCGATCTACGAGATCGTCTTGGCAGCCCAAGAAGCGTCGATCGCACGCGTCCATGCGGGCGCGCCGCGCAATGCGTTCCACGAAGTCTCGGTCCGCGTCATCGCCGAAGGGCTGATCGATCTCGGTCTGCTCAAAGGCAGCGCCGACGAAGCGATCGAGAAAGAGACGTATAAGGACTTCTACATGCACGGCACCGGGCATTGGCTCGGCCTCGACGTCCACGACGTCGGCAGCTATCTCGATGCGGAGGACAAGCCACGCCTGCTGCAAGCCGGCATGGTGACGACGGTCGAGCCGGGGATCTACGTCCAACGCGATCTCGACGTGGACGAACGCTTCAAGGGGATCGGCGTCCGGATCGAAGACGACATCTTGGTGACCGCCGGCGGAAACGACAACCTCACCCAGGCGATTCCGAAGACCATCGCCGAGATCGAAGCCCTGGTCGGCAGCGCCGCGCATGCAGGCGTCGCATGAGGATCGCCTTGCTCGGCGCGACCGGTTTCGTCGGCGGACATCTGGCGAAGGCGCTCGCCGCCCGCGGCGATGACGTACGCGCGATCTCGTTGCGCGACCCCGAGGCGGCGGCGGGATCGGCCGACGGCTGCGATGTGGTCGTCAATCTCGCGGGCGCGTCGGTGGCTCAGAAGTGGAACGACGAGGTAAAGCGCGAGATCCTTGAGAGTCGCACGGTTCTGCCGCAACGCTTCTTGGATGCGCTGGCACCGCAGCCGAATAAGCCCGCCGCCTACATCTCGGCGTCGGCGAGCGGGTACTACGGCTACAGTCAGACGGCGGAGTTCACCGAGAGCGACGGACCGGGGAGCGACTTTCTCGCCGACGTCTGCGCGCAGTGGGAAGCGACCGCGCGTAACGCCCACGATCTCGACATGCGCGTCGCATGCGTGCGG
>JALYSX010000181.1 GCA_030854585.1 Vulcanimicrobiota bacterium | reverse complement strand
AACCACTTGGACTCAGAACGCGTCGAGAAGCGCGGGCCCTGGATGACGACGACCGTGCCGGTGTCGTGCGTGTCGATGCCGAGCGAGCGGAGCGCCTTCGAAGCGATCGGGCGCAACGTCGGGCAGTACGGGTCGGCAAACGACACGTGCGTCGTGATCGGCCCGTCGAAGAACGTATCGTGGCGGCCGCTGGTGCGGTCGACCACTTGATCGCAGACGACCATCGAGCCCGGCGCGACTTCTTTCTTGAGCGAGCCGCAGGCGTTCGGGGCGATGATGTGCTTGACGCCCAACATCTTCATCGCGTACAGGTTCGCGCGATAGTTGATGGCCTGGGGCGGGAAGCGGTGGTCCTTGCCGTGGCGCGGCAAGAACGCCACGCGTTTGCCGGCGATCTCGCCGAGAGCGACCTTGTCGCTCGGCGCTCCGTACGGCGTTTCGATCCAGACTTCACGAGCGTTCTCGATCAGCGAATAGAATCCCGAACCGCCAAAAACGCCGATATCGGCGCGTTCCGTCGTCTCCATAGTCTCCTCGTGTGTGTAGGTAGCGGGGCTAGCTTCGAGGTGCGGGACGGGTCCCCTCGAAACCTTGCGTCGATGCTTCGTCGCTTCGGCGTTCTCGCGATACTGTTACTAGCCGCCTGCAGCCGGCAGGCGGGCGAGCCCACGAACGGCGCGCGCCACGCGTGGACCGAGCCTCACGTCCTGCGGATGGTCGACATCAGCGACCCGGATCGCCTGAATCCGTATCTCTCCGGCATGGACCTGGTCTACGACCTGACCTCGCTGTGCTATTCCTATCTGATCATCGCCGACGACCGCGGCAAGCTGATCGGCGACCTCGCGACGGAGGTCCCGAGCCGTGCGAACGGCGGCATCTCGTCGGACGGAACGGCCTACACCTATCATCTGCATCGCGGCGTGCTCTGGCACGACGGGGTTCCGTTCACCTCGCGCGATGTGGTCGCGTCGTGGAGAGCCGTGATCGACCCGAAGCACAATACGTTGCATCGCGAAGGGTTCGATCGGATCGCCTCGATCGAGACGCCCGACGACTACACCGCGATCGTCCATCTCAAACATCGCTATCCGCCATTCATCACGCAGTTCTTCGCGCCGTTGCAAGAGGGCGGAAAGCCGGTCTTGCCCGCGCACATCCTCGCCAAGCAGACCGACTTTAACACCGGTTCGCTCGTCTCGCATCCGATCGGCACGGGACCGTTCAGGTTCGTCCGCTGGGACCGGGGAAGCAAGATCGTCTACGAACGCTTCGGCAAGTATTTCAAGGGACGGCCGAAGCTCGATCGGATCGAACTGCGCATCATCCCCGACGACAACACGGAACTGAACGAGGTCGAACTCCATCACGAAGATCTGGTCGTGTCCGTTCCCGGAGCCCTCTACAAACGGTACTCGGCACTGCGGGACGTGCGGGTCGACCTCGAACCATGGAACGCGCAAGCGATCCTAGCGTTCAACGCGAGCCGTCCGGGAATGAGCGACGTGGTCGTGCGTCGCGCGATCGCAAACGTGGTCGACTATAACACCATGATCGCGAAGATCAGCCACGGCTCGGGCGAGACCACCTACAACAGTCTCCCGCCGACCGCGCTTGGGTACGAAGCGCTCCCTCCGCACAAGTTCGATCCCGAGGCGGCGCGGCGCGCGCTCGACGCAGCGGGGTGGAAGCCGGGGCCGGACGGCGTGCGCACCAAGAACGGCACGCCTCTTTCGTTCACGATCGTGACCACGTCGGGCGCGACCGGCGAGCGGCTCATCGCGCTCGAGCTCCAGCAGAGCTTGCGCGCGATCGGGCTGTCGCTTGCGATCAAGTCCTATTCCTACAGTCAGGTCTTCGCCTACGACGGCCCGATCTACAGCGGGCACTACGATCTCTCGACCTACTCGACCAGCGTCGCCTGGGATCCCGACGTCGCGTTCTTTATCGGGTGCGACCAGTGGTATCCCAAGGGCGAGAACATCTTCCGCTACTGCGATCGGGACCTCGACCGGGCCGAAGCGGCCGGATTGGCGACCGACGATCCGGCCGGACGGGCGGCGGCCTATCGCGAAGCTAGCAAGATCATCTGGGGGACCATCCCGTATCTCCCGCTCTACGAGTTGCGACGCGTGACGGTGCGTTCGCCGGACCTCAAGAACTTCAGCGTCAATCCGTCTGCGACGCCGTTTTGGAGTGCATGGCAATGGGACATCTAGGCAAGGTCGTGGCCGCGTTCGCGCTGATCGCGACGGTCGCGGCGAGCGCGCTCGCGCCGGATCCGGTGATGGTCGAGATCGGCATCAACGCCGCATACGACGCACAGTGCGCGGCTCTGGTGGCGGGCGATGCGGATGCCTGGGCCAAGACGCTCGCGATCGGGTTCATCCCGACCATGCCGAACGGCAAGACCGGCGATGCCAAGACCGCCCACGACGGCGTGGCCGTGCTGCTCTCCTCGGCCAAGATCGAGAAGTGCCGGATCCTTCCCGAGTCGATCCACCTCGACGGCACGGATGCGGGCGCGGTCGTAGCCGTCACCATGAGTGGCACCCAGACCGGTGGCAAGTCGATCGCCATCGAGCAGCACGCCGTCGACCGCTGGACCCCGTCGAGCGACGCTTGGCTCCAGAAGAGTTCGACCGTTTCGGAACAGACGGTCTACATCGACGGTAGGGTCCCTCAACACAGCACTGCAAAGGGGCAATCGTGAATCGATCTCTCGGGTTCGTCATCGGCGCCGTCTGCGCGCTCGTCCTCTCGTCCGCCTTCGCGCCGGCGCGCGCGGACGGTGCGCT
>JALYSX010000164.1 GCA_030854585.1 Vulcanimicrobiota bacterium | reverse complement strand
TCATCATCCGGCTGCTCGCGCCGCTCGGAGCCTTTGCAGTCGCCGGTTTCCGGGCGCTCTCGATCGTGAGTGACCTGACATTCGTGGTGCCGAGCCCATTGCAGACGGCCGCTCAGACCGTGATCGGTCAACGCTTAGGAGCGCGCGACATCGAGGGCGCTCGCTGGTTCTTCGTACGAGCGCGCCGGGTCGCGCTCGCCCTTGCTACCGGCATCGGCGCACTCTTCGCGATCCTTGCGTGGCCGCTTTCTTGGCTCTTCACGTTGAACGCCGCAGTCGCGACGGTCGCGGCCGGTCCCCTGGCATTGCACATGCTCACGCTCCCTATCAAGGGCTGGACGCAGGTCTCGATCGCCCCGATCCGCGCATCCGGCGACACGCGCTTTTCGATGTTCGTCGGGATCGTCTCGAGCGCACTCGTGATTCCGATCGTGTGGTTCGGCATCGAGACCTGGCATCTCGGTCTCTACTCGGTGCCGATCGGCTGGATACTGGCGTGGCTCGCGCGCCTCGGACTCACCGAGTGGCGCCTTCGCGGCGACGCATGGGCGACGCGACCGCCGATCGCCACTTAGGCCTCGGCGAGGTAGCCTTGAAGTTCGGCATGGACCGCGCCATTAGTGGCGAGGATTGTGCCGGCGTCGACGGCCGGCGCGGAACCGTCGATGCGCGTGACCGCGCCCCCGGACTCGAGGACCAGCAGCGTCCCTGCCGCGACGTCCCACGCGTGCAGATCCCATTCCCAGAAGCCGTCGAAGCGTCCGCACGCGACGTAGGCGAGGTCGAGCGCCGCCGAACCGTCGCGGCGTACCGCTTGTGCGCGATTGGAGATAGCGCGGAAGTAGGTCGCGTTGCGGTCGAAGTCGGCCGGATGGAAGCCGGTGCAGGTGAGCGCGTCGGCGACCCGCGCAATGGCCGAGACGCGCATCGGCTCGCCGTTGAAGCGAGCGCCGGCGCCGCGTTCGGTAGCGAACGTCTCGCCGAGCGCGGGTGCGTGGATCACGCCCGCGAGCAGCTCGCCCGCACGTTCGTAGGCGATCGAGATACAGAACATCGGGTAGCCGTGTGCGAAGTTGGTCGTACCGTCGATCGGGTCGATGATGAAGCGCTCGTCCGACGTTCCGCCGTGCCTGCCCGTCTCTTCGGTGAGCATCGTCGCCGCCGGAAAGTCCGCGCGTAGGCGCGCGAGGATCGCCGCTTCGCTCGCCCGGTCGGTATCGGTCACGATATCGGCGCGTCGGGCCTTCTCCGAGATTTCGCGCGGGCGACGCAGGCCGCCTAGGGCAAGATCGCCGGCAATTCGCGCGGCGTCGAGCATCGCAGTCAAGGGGTCCGGGTTAGGGCGTGCAATCGTCATCGGCGCCTCGATTCTGGGAAAGGCGTGGTGAGTCCGCGAAAAGACGAGTGAAATCATCATGCTTTTCCCAGAACCGAGGCGCCCTATGCTCAACGTTATTCGACTCGTGGCGCTCGGCCTGTGGACGGGCGCGCTCGCCGGCTTCGCCTTCTTCTTCGCGCCGATCGCGTTCGCGCACGTCGGGCCCACGCCAGCCTTTGCCGGGATGATCGCGGCCTGCGTGCTCGCGCTCGCGCGCTTCGGCTGGCTCCTCGGCGGCATCGCCGTAGCGGCCACGATCTTCGATCGCGGCGCGGCTCCGCTCGCTGCGCGCATCAGCACGCTCGCGGTGATACTCGCGATCGGCCTAAGTATCGTGGAGGTCGTGGGCATCCTGCCGCAGATGCAAAACACGCCGCTCGGCACGCCCGCATACGACGCCTTGCACCGTCAGAGCGGTCTCGTCTACGGCCTGGCGCTTCTAAGCGCGCTGAACGCACTGGTCGCGTCTAGTTGGCGACCAGTGTATAGATGAGCGTCGCAATATTTGCAGTGATCGATTCGGTGCCCACGGAGATCCTGAAGCTCTGCAAGAGATCGTAGGGAAGCGTGCGCGAGGCGATACTCGCACCGCGGGCTACCTGGAGCAAACCCGCCAGCGGGACCACCGCATAGATGGTCGCAAGTGCGTTCCGTCGTCGGAGCGCACTCGGTCGCCCTCGCACAAGATGCCGGCAACGCCTCACTCGCTGCGGTGAACGAGACCCAAGCAGAGAGCCAGATCCGAGACGCTGATATCGGGAAGACCGTCACCGACTTCACGAAGAACCAGATCCTAGCCCAAATCGGGGCTGGGATTTTGTCGCAGTCCGGGTCGAAGCAACCCTGCTCTCTCGCCTGCTCATCGGCGCCCTCCACGCCGCCTGACCGCCGGCTTGCGCCGAAAGGCTCGCCGCAGGTTGACCCCTTCGCATATACTTGACGTAAGATACCTCGCTAGGTGAGGCGTCCACGCGATACACAGGCCGCTGCCCCGAAACGTCGAGAGACGCCAAGCGGGTAGACCAGACCTCGCCGATCCAAGGCGTTGTCTAATGCGGCTGAGCCCCCAGGGTTCTACGGCGCGTGGTGCCAAAGCTCGGTGCGAATGAGGTAGGACGCGACACCTCTCGTCTTATTTCTTTTTGGGAGAGGGGGTGAGAAGCGTGGCATTCGCCGACGGATTTATCAGCGAACTGGTCGGACGGCAGGCTACCCTCTATGATCTGCCGATCGGCCGGGTCAGCGATTTTCTCGTCAACAAACCCGACGACACGTTCCCACAGATCGACGGCCTGGTGCTCAAGACGACCCAGGGTCTCCGCTTCGCGCCGATCGAGACGATCGCCGATGTCGATCGCAACGGCGTGGTCGCGCTCACGGCCGCCCCCAAGGAACCCGCGCCGCCCGACGCCGAGGCGCTCTACCTGGTCGCGGATCTGCTCGACAAGCAGATCGTCGACGTCGACGGGCGCAAGGTCGTTCGGATCAACGATATCGAGGTCGCCAACACGGGCGGCCGCCTCCGGGTGGTCGCGGCCGACGTCGGCGTGGCCGGCCTGCTCCGGCGCCTCGGCCTCAAGTCGTTCGGCAAGCGCTTCACGCCCTTCATCTATAGGCGCGTTCCGCGGGCGATGATCGCGTGGGATTCGGTCGC
>JALYSX010000120.1 GCA_030854585.1 Vulcanimicrobiota bacterium | reverse complement strand
CTGATCAATAGGTAATAAGCTGAGGGTGGAGGGATACCCCTTGCACCAATCGTTCACCCCAAAATCGGTTTGCACACTCGTTCCATCATTTGCGGCATAGGTACCGGCCGACAGACATCCTCCGTTGGGCGGCCGCGACAGCGGGCCTTCGACGACGTCCCATGTGTGCGCGCCGCCAAGCGGATATCCAACTCCTCCGTGATGGGTTGAAATTTGAAACTGCGCCGGCAGATAGGCCGTGTGCTCGGCGTAGATGCCCGTGTATGTACCGCCAGAATTAATAGCGATGCCGGCTTCTTCAAAGGAACCATTCCCCGCGGAAATTGAATTCGGGGAGAGAAATCCGGACCCAGTTGAGGTTTGCGAAGACGGGAATAGCCCCTTTGAATCAGGGAACATAGCTGGTTTGGGGAGAGCAAGATCGACTGCCCTATGCAAATCACGTTCAAGCGGTGCAATCGGGGTAAGGCCGCCCTGACCTACTGGGGTCCTGGGCAACGGGTTCCGGGCGCCGCCTGTGCAAGACGCCAACATGAAGAGACACGCGGAACAAAGCAAAAATAGCGTGCGCCGTAACGAAATGCTCATAAATACTCCTCGATCTAAGCGGTGAGGCGATCTGGCGTCAGCACAGAATCAGGCGAGAACTTTCGATAATGGCCGTCGGCTCCCTTTGGCACGTCTGAAGTCGGGTCGGTTGCGTGAACACTTTCCGCTTTGCGGAGAAGAGTCCACCCATGGCCAGAAGCGCTGCCCGCCCGCCGGCAGGATCGTGTCCCAGGCGGTGGTGTATGAAAGGGTCGCCCTCGTAGCCTAGAGAGCGGCCACCGTGGTATTCGGCGCCGTTGTCGCCAGACGGGTGGGCAACCCGACAGGATCGAGCCGCATGTTCTGCGCAGCAAGGATATTGCCGAACCTATCGGGACCCATCACGGCGAAGAAGCCGAAGTTCAGGTCAACATCGGTACATCCGGGCGCGGGACGTCCGAGGATACGAGCCATCCGATTCGCCGGAGCGTCTCGAATCGTACAGCCTGCCCTCGCACCTTCGCCGCCAGACGCAAGCAATAGGCCGGCTTCCTACGCAAATGTCACACGGCAGTTGGGGAAACGTTCTCTGCTAAGCGTCGAATCCGACGACGTCGCGCCGTCGATATCTGCGCATCGTCCCCAAAGAGTCATGGGTGAAAGCAACCACAAGAACCGACCGGAGGAGCGATGTGGACGATGAGGTCGCGTACTGACAACGCGTATCTGCTAGCACCGCACAAGAAGACGCGCGACGAAAACTCGTAATGCACCACCTAAACCGCATGTCGGATCTATGAGGCTTGCGCGTCGATCGAGGCACGCAACTGCCGATTCTCGACCCGCAACTCAGCATAGGCAAGAGCGAGTTGCCGAGTGTAAGCTACCGCCGTTTCGACGAGACGCGGAGTCGTATGCGGATAGAGGCATTCGACCGTCGGGAGCGGATCGAAGACGAGCTCCGGCGCATCGCCGTCATTGTCGAGGTAGTGCAAGGCATATTGGAAAAGGTCGAGTTCGGTCCACTCTGCCGTGCTCAAGAGGTTACCATACAGGCGCTTCCATTGAAATGCGATGTCGTTTTGTTCGCCGAACCCCATAGCCATAAACATCGACCATCCGAGCAAAGCCTTGTTTTGAATTTGTCGCAAACTGCGGACCGGAAAGTGAGCTAGCTCGATGCCGTCCAGCGATTCAACGCGAGGCGCTGGAACGTCCAGAATCTCGTGGTTCCCGAAGCATAGCGTGGCGTTAGGGCGGTCCACAAACGAGCGATGGAGTACGAGTTTGCAAAACTGCATCGCTTCCGAGCGCCGGCGCCAACGGAGCCTTGAAAGTACGCCGCGCGCTAAGACGTCGTCTTTCGGCGATGGCACGTACGTAACCCATGGAATTAACGCGTGCGCGTTCTCGGGTAGTGCTACCAGCGCTTTCTCCAGGACCTCTCGCGAACCGGTCCTTATAAACTCGTCGGCGTCGAGAAGCAACAAGAAATCGGCTTTAGTTTCTGAGAACGCTTTGCGCGCCAAGATTGCCAGAAGTTCGGGTTCGGGGGCGACGACGTGATCGTCCCACACGGTAAGCCGCAACGATTCGGCCTCTAGCGCACGGAGAATCTTCTGCGTTTCATCAAGAGAACCATTATTTACGATGACCAAGCGATCGACGAATTTGAGCGTATGTCGCACGAATTCCTCAAGGACGTCGCCGTCGTTCTTAACCACCGTTACCGCAGCTATTTTCAAAAAAATCCTTCCGTCGCTCGAAGAAGCTCCTCGCTCACGCGAATCAGCGCTGGCAATGCCGCATCGCACCGCTGCGATCGGCTGCGGCGACGAAGATGTCGGGTCGCTTCGCACCGCGCATCAGTGGCGGGCGGTCTTACGCCTTGAATTTCGGCAGGTACTCCGCGAGACGCTCGAGTGCGAGATCGATATCCTCGAACGAAGCCGCGTAGCTGAAGCGCAGATAGCCTTTTCCGGCCGCGCCGAACGCGCTGCCGCCCAAACACGCGATGCCCGCTTCGCTGAGCAAGAACGACGCGAGCGCCTTGTCGTCGTTCGTCACCTTGGTGACATTGGGGAACGCGTAGAACGCTCCTTCGGGCGAGATGCAGGAGATGTCCGGGATTTTGTTGATGCCGTCGATCAGGCGATCGCGGCGATGCCGGAAGATCTCGTTCATACGCTTGACATCGTCGTCCGGGCCGGTCAGCGCGGCGATGCCGGCGTCTTGCACGAACGTGGCGACGCACGAGAACGTGTTGTTGTTGAACAGCGTCACGACCTTTGCGAGGTCGGCCGGAAGGATCGCATAGCCCAAGCGCCAGCCCGTCATCGCGTAGGCCTTCGAGAAGCCGTCGACGATGATGGTGCGTTCTTGCATGCCAGGCAACGACGCGATCGAATCGAACTCGCGGTCGAAGTAGAAGTTGCGACTGTAGATCTCATCGGCGATGACGAGGAAGTCGTGCTTGATCGCGAGCGCCGCGATCCGTTCGAGATCGGACTTGAGCAGTACGCCGCCGGTCGGGTTGTGCGGCGAGTTGATCACGAGCACTTTGGTCTTGTCGCCGACTTCGCTCTCGAGCCGGTCGAGATCCATACGCCAATCGCGCGTCTCGAGCAGCGGGATCGCGGTGATGTCGGCTTGCAGATACGAGGCGGCCGAGGCGTACGCCGGATAGGCCGGATCGAAGTAGACGAAGTGATCGCCCGGGTTGAGGATCGCGGAAAGCGTGTTCCAGATGATCGGCTTGGCGCCCGGCGCAACCACCACGTTCTCGGCGGTATAGGCTTTGGGCATTTTGCGGAAGGCGCTGGCGTACGCGGCGATGGTCGTGCGCAGCTCGGGAGTGCCGGATGAACCGGTGTAGTGGGTGTGGTTGTCGCGCAGGCTCTTGTAGCAGGCTTCCTTGATATACTCGGGCGTGTCGAAGTCGGGTTCGCCGATCTCCATGTGCACGACGCGGCGGCCCTGCGCTTCGAGCGCGCGGGCACGGGCGAGAACTTCAAAAGCGCTTTCGCTTCCGAGGCGCGAGACCGCACCTGCGATCCGATCGTCGTTGACTGCGAGCATGCGAGCCCTTTCCCGAGGCGGTAAACGAGTGCTTTGAGCCGTCAAGGACACCCGGCCTGCGGCGAACGAGGCGCGCATGCGCTCGCTGACCGAAGGGTTCGCGCCGGGTACGCCGACACTGCCGGAGGGCCTCCGAACCCTCGCTGTTTCGCCCGACCGCGAGTTGGAACCTGGGATGGCGGTGCGCGCCGCGTTCACGTTCCGCAACCAAGGCGGCGCCCCCGCGACGGGCGTGCGCCCCGAGGGCCTCGGGCGAAGAGATCGAGGCGACCATCGCGGTCGCGAACGACGGGAGTGCGGCGCTCGCGGACGCGAGCGTGCGCCTGCGCATCGATGCGGTGTAGAAGAAGTGCGCGTCTTCGAGAAAAACTCGCGCCTGCAACTCGAGGACGACGTGATCGCGCTCGAAACGCTCGATGCATATACGTCGCATCGCCTCACCGTGCGCGCGCGCATAAAATCGTCGCAAGCGGACCGCGGCGAACTGCGGGTCGGCGCGACCCTGCACGATCGCGAACTCGGCGAGACCTCGCTCGGCGAGGCCTCGTGGCGCGTGGATTCGCATACGATCTTCTCGTCCACCACCTCGCAACTCGAACTTGCAAGCGACGGTGCTCCGGCCGAATCGACTCGAGGAGGCCTTTGTGCGCGTCCGTAACGACGGAAACGATATCGAGCATGCCGGGTGCGTGCGCCTGTACATCTCGCCGGAGGCGTGGTTGGAGTTTCGTCGACGGCGCAACCCGCGAACGCTCGAGCATCTCGTTCGGCGAGATCACGCCGGGCGGCCGGGCCGAAGCGCGCCTCGGTTTGCGCCTGTTGCGCGAACTTGCCAAGACCTGTCCGGTCACCGTCGATGTAGTCCCGACGGCCGATGCGACGCTTCCGGTCGCGCTCGAACGACTGACGATCGAGACGACCACCGAACCGGACTCCTCGGTCGGCACGTTCCAGAGTGAACTGAGCGAGAGCGTCGACGTCGTCGAACGGATTGAATGGACGTTGCACGCGCGCAATC
This sequence comes from Vulcanimicrobiota bacterium, assembly GCA_030854585.1. GTDB lineage: Bacteria > Vulcanimicrobiota > Vulcanimicrobiia > Vulcanimicrobiales > Vulcanimicrobiaceae > JALYSX01. The sequence continues at coordinate 472 of JALYSX010000120.1, read as the reverse complement.
GAGCGAGCCCGGCGCGATCACCTGGAAGTGCTCGAACGCCTCGGCCCCCTGGCGCGGTAAGCGTTGACGATTGCAGAAAAGGAGGGGCGACGTACCAGAATCTGAATAGGGCTCTCTCTTGAGTTTCGAAAGCGACCTCGATGACCTCGAGGCCAATGCGCTATATATCATGCGCGAGGCGCGCCGGTGCATAAATCCGCTCGCGATGTTGTGGTCGATGGGCAAGGACAGCACCGCGCTGCTCTGGCTCGCGCGCAAAGCGTTTTTCGGCCGCGTACCGTTCCCGGTGATCCTGCTCGACACGGAGATGGAACTGCCCGAGGTCTACACGTTCCGTGACGAGATCTCGAGCGCGTGGAATCTAGACGTTCGAAACGAACTCTGCCCGCCCGAATCCTCGGTCGATCAATCGCTCCCCCCCGCCTCCCGCGCCGCCGCCCGCAAGACGGAGGGCCTCAAACGGCTCTTGGAG
>JALYSX010000084.1 GCA_030854585.1 Vulcanimicrobiota bacterium | reverse complement strand
ACAGGGGGGTTTCGGCGCAGCAGTAACCGACAGCATCCGGAAGCTATGAACGCCTGCCTCGAATCCCGATGTAACACATTCTGTTACACCGGAAGCTTTCATGAACAGCCACTCGTCGCGCCGCAGGAGTCGCACTTCTCGCACGAGCCGTTGCGAACCATCGTCATCTGACCGCACTCGCTGCACGAGTTGCCGGTATAGCCCTTCGCCTTTGCGGCGCTGACGATCGCGGCTTTTTCGCCGACGCTGGTCGACCCGGTGCGCGCGGATGCGGCGGCCGGAGCGGTTGCGACGGCTGCGGTAGCCTGCGGTTGCGAGGGTGCTTGTGCGGTCGTGCCGGTGCGACCGGGGTGCAAGTGTTCGCTGACCGGATGCAAGCGCTCGTTGACGCCGACCGGGCGGACGCGGACTTCGCCTTCCTCCTCGGCGATGTACTCCGGGACGGCGACGCCGGGACCCATCGCGTCCATCTCCATCGAGGGCTGGACGTGTGCGAGTTCGTAGCGTCCGAGATAGGAGACGGCCAGTTCGCGGAAGATGTAGTCGAGGATCGAGGTCGCCATCTTGATGTGATCGTGACCTTGGACCGGTCCGTTCGGTTCGAAGCGCGTGAACGTGAACGCTTCGACGAACTCTTCGAGCGGCACTCCGTGTTGCAAGCCGAGCGAGATCGCGATCGCGAAATTGTTCATCAACGAGCGGAAGGCGGCGCCTTCCTTGTGCATGTCGATGAAGATCTCGCCGAGTTGGCCGCCTTCGTATTCGCCCGTGCGCAGGTAGACCTTGTGTCCGCCGATGATCGACTTCTGGGTGTAGCCGCTGCGGCGCTCCGGCATCCGGTTGCGCTTGGCGATGTAGCGGTAGACGATCTTCTCCGCGACCTGAAGCGGCTGGAGGTAGGGTTGCGTGGTGGTGATGATGTCGTCGTCGCCGGTATCGCCGCCGAGATCATAGCTCGCCGCCAACGGCTGCGAGAGTTTGGAGCCGTCGCGATAGAGCGCGACCGCCTTGACCATGCGCTCCCAGGCGTAGCGATAGGCTTCCTTGACGTCGGCGATCGAGGCCGTCTGCGGGAAGTTGATCGTCTTGGAGATGGCGCCGCTGATGAACGGCTGGGCGGCCGCCATCATGTCGACGTGCGCGAGCGGACGGATGTAGCGCGAACCGTACTTGCCGCAGGGCGTCGCGCAATCGAAGACCGGGAGATGCTCGTCGTTCAGGTACGGCGCGCCTTCGAGGGTCATGCGGCCGCAGATGTGCGCCGATGCCTCTTCGATCTGCTGATTGCTGAAGCCGAGGCCGTCGCGCAGGATCGAGAAGTTCCAGTCGTTGAGGTCGTCTTCGGCCAGGCCGAGCACGCTTTGGCAGAACTCATCGCCGAGCACGAACTTGTTGAACACGAACGGCAGCTCAAACGCGGCAAGGAGCGAGGCTTCGATCTTCGCAAGGACTTCGTCGGTGAAACCCTTCGCCTTGAGGGTCGCGCGGTTGATGTGCGGTGCGCCGTCGAGCGTTCCGGTGCCGGTGGCATAGGTCTCGATCGCGGCGATCTCTTCGTTGGTGTAGCCGAGGCTGCGCAGCGCCGGTTCGACCGACTGGTTGACGATTTTGAAGTAGCCGCCGCCCGCGAGCTTCTTGAACTTCACGAGCGCGAAGTCGGGCTCGATGCCGGTCGTGTCGCAGTCCATCACGAGGCCGATCGTGCCGGTCGGCGCGATGACGGTGACCTGCGCGTTGCGGTAGCCGGCGACTTCGCCGATCGCGAGCGCGTCGTCCCACGATTTGCGCGCGAGAGCCCAGGCGTTCTCGGTGAAGAGCGTCGGTGCGTGGGTGATCGGCGCGATCGAGAGCCCTTCGTAGTCGGCCGTCTTAGCCTGATAGGCAGCGCGCCGATGATTGCGGATGACGCGCAACATGTGCCCGGCGTTCTCGGTGTAGCGCGGGAACGCGCCGAGCTGTTGCGCGAGTTCGGCCGACGTGCGGTACGCGATGCCGGTCATCAGCGATGTGATCGCACCGCACCAGCCGAACGCCTCTTCGCCGTCATATGGGAGGCCCATACGCATCAGCAAGGTGCCGAGGTTGGCGTAGCCGAGGCCCAGCGTGCGGAAATCATAGGACTTCTGCGCGATCACCTGCGACGGGAACTGCGCCATCAGCACGCTGATCTCGAGCGTGAACGTCCAAATGCGACAGGCCTCGGCGAAGCGCGCGGCATCGAACTGCCCCTGCGCGTTCTCGAACGTGACGAGATTTAACGACGCGAGATTGCACGCCGTATCGTCGAGGAACATATATTCGGAGCAAGGGTTACTCGCGTTGATACGGCCGTCGGCAGGGCAGGTGTGCCACTCGTTGATGGTCGTGTCGTACTGCAGGCCCGGATCGGCGCACTGCCAAGCGGCGACCGCGATCTTTTCCCACAGGTCGTCGGCCGAGACCGAACGGTGGACGCCGCCGGTGGTGCGCTTGATCAGGTCGAAGTTCTCGCGTGCGTCGAGCGCGCGGAAGAACTCGTTGTTGACGCGGACCGAGTTATTCGAATTCTGACCGGAGACGGTGCCGTAGGCGTCGCCGTCCCAGTTCACGTCGTACGTCTCGATCTCGAGGCTGCTGTAGCCTTGCTTCGCGAAGTCGAGCGCGTACTGGATGTTGCCCTGCGGGATGCCGGCGTTGATCGCATTGCGCAGCGCGGCTTTCAGGCCCGGGTTCAATGCCGGATCGAGACGCGCGTCGGCCGGAAGATCGGCTGCGTTCGCCGCGTTCATGATCGCGCTCAGATGCTTCTGTGCCGAGATCGAACCGGCGACCAGATCGGAGACTTTCTGCTCTTCTTTGACTTTCCAGGTGATGAACTGCTCGATGTCCGGATGATCGATGTCGAGCACGACCATCTTGGCCGCGCGACGCGTGGTGCCGCCCGACTTGATCGCGCCGGCCGCTCGATCGCCGACGCGCAGGAACGACATCAAGCCGCTCGAGGTGCCGCCGCCCGAGAGCTTCTCGCCGCCGCCGCGGATCTGCGAGAAATTCGAGCCGGTCCCCGATCCGAATTTGAAAATACGTGCCTCACGAACCCATAGGTCCATGATGCCGCCCTCGTTCACCAGATCGTCGCTGACGCTTTGGATAAAGCACGCGTGGGGGGCTGGGTGCTCGTAGGCGCTGGTCGAACGGGTGAGATCCTTGGTGGCGGGGTCGATGAAGTAGTGGCCTTGGGCCGGGCCGCTGATGCCGTACGCCCAATGCAGGCCGGTGTTGAACCACTGCGGTGAGTTGGGGGCGCCGATCTGGCGCGCGAGCATGCCCGCCATCTCGTCGTAATAGGTGCGCGCGTCTTCCTCGGTGTCGAAGTAGCCGTACTTATAGCCCCAGTACGTCCAGCAACCGGCCAGACGGTTGAAGACCTCGCGCGCATCGCGTTCCGCGCCGAAGGTCGCGTCGCTCGCTGCCTCGCTACGCCAGAGCCATTCCGGAATGCCCACTTCCTCGACCTTGACGAGCTTGTCCGGGACGCCCGCTTTGCGGCAGTACTTCTGCGCGAGGACGTCGACTGCGACCTGACTCCAGGCCTTGGGGACCATCATGTCCTTGGCTTCGAAGATAACCGAACCGTCCGGATTGACGATCTTCGAGGTACGCGGTTCGAAGGCAACACCGTGGTAGGGCTCGCCGGAGACGGAGTACGAACGGCGGAATTTCATTGGACGGAGGGCTCCTCGGAACGCAGCAGTAGCAGCGGCAGAAAGACCGAACTTCGAAAGCTTCGAATCGAACGCCTGTTCGACGTCGATACGCAAGGACCAGTACGGCCCCTTATTGTGCCACACTCGCCCAATCACCACAAGATATTGGGGTCGGGCATCCGGAATCCTTGTGATTCTCCTGAGGGTAATCGACAAAAATCTGAGCATTGGGGGTGCACGAGGGGGCGGACGAGGGGCGCCCTGTGGATAGACCCGAGGATAGTGCGAACAACTGCCCAACAGCAACCGAGATGTTCGGCCCCGATCGCTTCGCCCCACGCCTCAAGGATGTCTCGCTGGACGAGCTGGAGAGGGCCGGTATCCGTGGCCTCATCGTGGACCTCGACAACACCCTGCTCGGCTTTCGAGAGACGGAGCTAGCGAGCGATCACCTAGCTTGGGTGGCGGCCGCCCACGACCGCGGCATGCGGATCGTGATGCTCTCCAACAACTTCAGCGATCGGGTCCGCCTGATCGGCGAGCAGATCGGCGTACTCGGATGCATCCCGAACGCGCTCAAGCCTCTGCCGTTCGGCTTTCTGCGAGCGAAGAAGATGCTCGGTCTGCCGCGGCGCAGCATCGCGGTCGTCGGCGATCAGCTCTTCACGGACGTGCTCGGGGGCAAGGTCTGCGGCCACTATACGATTCTGACCGAGCCGATCGAATCGAAGGACTTCCCGCTCACCAAACTCTTCCGGTTCTTTGAACGCCTGATGCTGCCGGCGCGGCGAACCCCGTGAGACTCGCATTGATCGGCGATCCGGTCGCGCACAGCCGCAGCCCGCGCCTGCATCGCGCATTCCTAGAAGAGGCCGGCATCGACGGCGACTACGTCTCGATCCGCGTGCCGCGCGACAACGCGATCGACGTGTTACGGCGCATGCGCTTGGAC
>JALYSX010000044.1 GCA_030854585.1 Vulcanimicrobiota bacterium | reverse complement strand
CGCCGGCACCAGGCCGCGATCCGGCGCAGAGTACGGCAGCAATACCGCCGCGACGCGCTGGACGATCGACTGGGTCCCTTGCGCACTCAGAGCTTCGGCAAGCGTCCGGGTGCGTTGCGCGCAGACGGTCGCGATGTTCAATAGGATATCAGTCCGGTTGACACCGAGTTGGCGCACCGCTTCGCGCGGAAGCAGCACGCAACGGACCGCTTTCGAGAGTCCGGTCATGCGGCCGATCGCAAGACCGTGATCAAAGAGTTCGACGTCGCCGAATATCTCGAACGGAAAGACCTCGTAGAACGTCCGCATCCGACCGAAGTTCGTGGTCGAGACCGCGAGCACGCCTTCCCAGACGATTCCGAGGAATGGAAAGTCTTCGCCTTCTTCGACCAGCGCTCGTCCGCGAAGTATGGTGCGTTCGCGCGCGAGCGAGGCGAGGCGCGAGCGCGCATCGTCGTCCAGACCGGCGAAGACCGCGCAACGCCGGAGCACGCTCGCAACCGTGAGCGCCCCGCGCTCGATCTCGAGGCGCGTCAAGGTGACATGCCATTCGGCATCGGCGACTCGACGCGCCTCGACCCGCGCTTGACCCGGTCGTTGTTGCTCGAACCGGCCGGCCAGGCCGCGCGGCTCGAACTCCGTGACGAAGCGGACGCTGCCGCCGAGCGCGAGATGATCGAAGCGCTCGAACACGCGTCCCGGGCGTTCCCAAACGGGCAAACCGCGCATATCGAGAGGGCCGTCGTCCACCAGCATATGCAAACCTTCGTGCCTCATACGTCGCTTTCATCCGGAGACGAACGCGACCTCATCGCGAAGCGCGCGCTACTTTGCGGGTCCCGGCTGCCCCTGCGAACGATCGGGCACCGGCGGCGCGAGCGCCTCGGTGACCCTCATCGCCTTCCATATCTTGTCGGCGGCGGCCGGCAACTGATTCTTGTTCTTGAGGAAGAGCGCGATCTGCCAGCGGGCCGTGTCGTCGAGCGTTCCGGCGAAGGACGGCATCCCGGTCAAACGGATGCCGTGGGTGATCTTCCAGTAGGTCACCTCGACCGGGTCGCGAGTCACGCCGCTCCGGGGTCGGGTGAACGACGGGGCGCGCTGGTAGAAGCCGCGGGAGATATTCGTCCCCGGACCCGAGGCGAGGCCGTGACAGACCGCACAGTTGGCGCCGTAGGCCTTGGCCCCGGCGACCAGGTTCGGCTCCGTCGCCTGGATCGGGGAACTCAGCCTGCCCGCCTCGCGGTCGACGGTCGCGTCGAGCGAGGTCGAGGCCGCCCAGCGCTCGAGCGAGCCCGGCCTGGCGTCGGCGTTGGCCGGCACCCAGCCGTTGGTGACGGCCAAGTAACCACCCAGCGCGAGAACCGCCAGGGTCAGGACGATGCCGATGAATATCCCTCGTAACATGGGCCGCCTATTCCCACCTTACCGTTTGACGCCTCCCCTCGGGCCGTGCCATACTGACCCGACTCCCAAACCCCGAAAGGTCCCCCTATCACCAGTTTCGACTCCCTGGCCTTGCACCCCACGCTCGTGCGTGCGGTGAAAGACCTCGGCTACAGCGCGCCTACCCCGGTGCAGGCTGCAGCAATTCCCCCGGCGCTCGAAGGTCGCGATATCCTCGCTTCCGCGGCGACCGGGAGCGGAAAATCGGCAGCCTTCGGGCTCCCGATCCTGAACAGCCTGATCGGGAAGAAACGCGGCACGACCCGCGCGCTGATATTGGTACCCACCCGCGAGCTCGCGCTCCAGATCACCGAGCATCTGCGCTGGCTCGCGAAATACAACGGCGACATCAAGATCGCCGCGATCCTCGGCGGCGTCGGCTTCCGCGGACAACTCGACGCCTTCCGCCGCGGCAGCGACATCATCGTCGCGACGCCCGGCCGCCTGCTCGACATCATGGGCCAGGGCCTGGCCAAACTCGAGACCGTCGACACGCTCGTCTTAGACGAAGCCGACCGGATGCTCGACATGGGCTTCTTGCCCGCCGTGCGCAAGGTCGTCAAAGCCCTGACCGGCATGCGCCAGACGCTACTCTTCTCCGCCACCATTCCGCCCGAGATCGCCAAGCTCACCGGCGAACTGCTCGACGATCCGGTCCGCGTCAACCTGGCGCCGACCAGCAAGCCCGTCGACACCGTCGCACAGGCCGTCTACACGGTCCCCCAAGAGCGCAAGACCGATCTGCTGGTCGAGTTGCTCAAGGACAACAACATCTTCAGCGCGATCGTCTTCACCCGCACCAAGGCGCGGGCCGACCGGCTCGCGGTCGCACTCGCCAAGCGCGACGTGCTGGCCGAGCGCATCCACGGCGACCGTTCGCAGTCCCAGCGGACCCGGGCGCTCGCGAACTTCAAGCGCGGCAAGTACCGCGTACTCGTCGCGACCGACATCGCCGCCCGCGGCATCGATATCGAAGACCTCGGCCACGTGGTAAACTACGACGTGCCGGCCGTTCCCGAGGACTACGTCCACCGGGTCGGGCGGACGGCCCGCGCCGCTAAGACGGGCGATGCGATCACGTTCGTCTCGCACGAAGAGGAGCGCCTCTTCGCCCAGATCGAGCGCAGCCTAGGCAAACGCCTGGATCGCTCGAAGATGCCCGAACTGCCGCCGATGGCGGTCCCCGCGTTCGCTGCCCGCGCCCCGCGCCAAAATCCGCGCGCGCCGCACATCGCACGCGCATCCTACGCCAAGAGAAAGCGGTGAACCATACGTAATCGGAAAACGTCGGGCAAAAAGCGCGGACCGCGTCCCGCCCCCGTCGTCAAGATCGAAAACACCAAAGAGCCGCCTTTGGAACTCTTCGGTACGATCAAACAGATCTTCCCGAGTACGACCTTCTCGGTGGAGTTGGAGAACGGACACACGATCCTGGCGCACATCGCCGGTCGTCTCCGCCGCCATCACATCAGGATTCTTCCCGGCGATCGCGTCGACGTCGAGATGTCGCCCTACGATCTGACCAAGGGCCGCATCGTCTACCGCTACCGCGCCGGCGAAGCCCGCCGCTCCCAGTAGCAATCGCCGATCCCGGGGTCCGCCCCGGGAAGGTCGCTTGCCTAGCGAGACCAAGCGCCCGGACGATGATCGTTCGGGTGTTTCTCATCGGTGGGCTGATGCTCGCCGCGCTCACGCGTCGGCCTCGGCCGTCGAGACTATCGCTAGTGCCGAGCGCTATACTTGCGCGCGCTCCGTTCAATATGCCGAACGGTCGAAGACGGTCTACAGCGAGCCGACCAAAGCGGCACGCGGCGAAGCGGCCGCCTACGTGCGCGGCTTCAAGACGCAATCGGAAATACTCGCGCCGTAGCGCTCGGACAGCGCGCGTGCTTATGGCCTGATCGGGATCGAGGTCTCTTGCGCGGAGAGCACTTTCCAACCGCTGCCGGCCTTGACAAACACGTCGGTGTAGCGTGCCCGGCCGATCACCCGTGCCAACATCGCCCCGCGCCGAAGCCGCGGCGTCGTCGTCACTATGCCGTGAACCACCGCGACGTTACCGGCGAAATCGACGGTCTGCTCGCTCGTCGTCTGCGAAAGCTTCGACGCTTTGCCGATATTCGCGAGGGCGCCTTCACGATACTCGATGGTCCCGGCGGACGTCGTATGCACGTAGTTGTCGGCGAGGATCCCGCCAAGCGTCTTAGCATCGCCGCGCGAAACGGCCGCGAGCCATTGGGCTTCACGATTCAAAACCGAGATTGCGTTCGGCGAAGCGCTGGCGTTCGCGTGCAACGGCACGAGCGAGGCGAGCAGGGCGAGCGTTAGGAAGAGCGGTTTCATCTGGTTTCCTCTCTCAAGATACGCAGTCGCCCTTCGACCTCGCTAGCGTTCAACCCGCGCGCCTCGAACGTTTTGATCCGGACGCGATGCCCGCGGAGAAGTTCGACTTGCGACGGCGCGCAGACACGCATCGTTGGCGGCGCCTTCGATCGCGTGCTCGCGTACGCGCAGCATCCAGGTCTCGCCCTCGAATGCAAAGCCGGGCTGTTTCGAGCCGGGCTTCACGGTGACGGTTAGACCGGCCACCGGTTACGCGCCGTAGAGCGCGTTGGCTTCGGCGTGCGTGAGGATGCCACCGCAACCGGCGAAGCTACCGCCATCGCGCGCTTCGAGCGCGAGGTCACGGAAGGCCGAGAGCGCGCGCCGGAAGGGCGCCGAGCCAAGGCTGACGCGCGCGACGCCCAACTGCCGCAACTCTACAAGCGGCGGGGTCGCGGCCGCGGCCAAGATGTTGATGGGCGCATCGATCGCACGCACCAGCGCCCCGATCGTCTCGGCGTCGAGGACGCCCGGGACGAAGATGCAGTCGGCGCCCGCCGCGCGATAGACCTTCGCGCGCCGGACGGTTTCGACAAAGCGGTTTTTGGGATCGCCGATCTCGGCGAGGTACACATCGGTACGGGCGTTGATCACGAGCGGCAAGCCGTACTCTTCGCCGGTCCTGCGGATCGCGGCGATCCGCTCGGCCTGCTTGTCAGCATCCATCAGCTCGCCGCGCACCGACGTCGCATCTTCGAAGTTGAGGCCGATCGCGCCACTCGCGATCACACCGAGCGCCGTCGCGACCGCATCCGCGACCGTCGGCCCGTAGCCTCCCTCCATATCCGCGGTGACCGGAACGTGCACCGCGCGAACGATCCGCGCAACGCCCGCCAGCATCGCGTTACGGCCGATATCCTGACCGTCCGCAAAGCCCTCGAGAAACGCGACTCCGGCGCTGGTCGTCGCGACCGCTCCGAATGCGAGCGATTCGAGCACGCGCGCGCTCGCGGCATCCCAGGCGTTCGGCAGCAGTACCGGATCGCCGGACACATGCATGGCGCGAAAGCGGTCGGCAAGATCTCGTTGGGCACCCATGGGGAGACTCCTCAAAAGCGGTCGACTAGGAGAGTCAGGGATTCGAACCCTGGGAACCATCGCTGGTTCGTCTGATTTCAAGTCAGATGCTTTCGACCACTCAGCCAACTCTCCGGAACCGCTCCCGAGGGTTCAAACCGGGCCCAAGGCCGACCTCCAGGGGATTCCGGGGCGCAGCGGGAGGTCGCCCGGTTGCTTGCAAAGGCGCCTCCAGTCACTTATTAACAGGAGGACGCCCACATGTCCGACCTTCATCCGTCGGCGCTCTTGGCCGACCGCGTCGAACGGCTCGAAGCCCAGACCGTGCAGCTTCGCCGCGACGCATCCCGTATGAAACTCCTCGCGATGCTGGCGCGCGCCGCACTCGTCGGCGTCCCTGGTATCGGCGCCGCCGCCGTCACCCACAGCGCGCCGATGGCGTTCACCGACACCAACGGCCACACGCGCATGCGTCTCGACGCTGGCGGCCTGCATCTCTACGACACCGCCGGCAAAGAGCGCATTATGATCGGCTACAACAGCAAAGGTCAGCCGGCGATCCACCTAAACGACAAGTACGGCACCGAACGCGAGTCGCTCTATCTGGACGCCGCGCAAGAACCGATCTTCGCACAGTTCGATAAAACCGAGAACACGCGCGCGGAGTACTACGTCAGCAACACTGACGGGAGCGCCCAGATCAGCCTCCAAGGCGTCGACGGATCCTCGCGCTTCTTCGTCCACGCGAACGACCTGCCGTACCTCTCGCTCGGTGACAAGGGCTACAACCAACGCGCCTATCTCGGGCTCACCAACCAAGGCTCGGGCCTGCTACGCTACCTGGGCGGCAACAACCGCGCCAACATGGGCTTCTTCAGCGGCGGCGCCCAAGGCATCCAGTTCAACGACGCCGCCGGAACCCTGCTCTGGGCTCGCCTTAGATCGGTTCGTCCGGCGTGTCGGTGTGGGCGGCGTAATCGTGCGGGTCGAAGTACCAGTCCGGTAGAGACGCCGGGAAGCGGATGTCATTGAACCAGTAGTCGACGATCTGATCGTCGCCGTTGTAACCGTCGCCGACCACGCCGTGAATGCGGGTGACGACCGGGCGCCCTTGCAGCATCTGCAGATCGACCGTGAAGATCACGCCGAACGACGGGCCGCCGTCGAGATAGAGTCGATCTGTCGCGACGACTTTGCGCAGTTCGTAGGTCGTCTTGTCCACGTAGATCTCGCGAAGACGATTTCGCTCGACGTCGCGGAACGGCGCGACGGTCACGTGCAGCAACGGTCCCTCGACCGCGACAGCGACCACCTTGTAGGCGGTTTCGCCGACGGCCTTGACGCTCGCGATGTTCTCGAGCGCGCTCGGCTCTGGCGTCGGGATGTAGTCGTTCAGGCCGTTGTGCGGCTTGATCGGCGCGCGCTCGAAGA